>CAUZNH010000001.1:0-31840 GCA_963581345.1 Candidatus Thalassarchaeaceae archaeon
GATGTCTTTATCGCGTGCAACCGTTACTCCTGCTGCAGCCGAACGTATACCTGTAAGTGCTGCGATATTTCCTGCTACAATCTTTGGAATAGAGATACGATCACTTCCAACCATCATACTGACTTGTTGAACTCTCTCTGCTTTACTTCCACCAATAGCCCACAAACTCTCACCATGATTAATCGTCCCTGAGTATAGGCGTCCTACAGCAACTTCGCCAGCATGGGGGTCCATCCAAATCTTGGTAATCATAAGTGCAAGTGGTCCTTCTGGGTCACAATTAATCATTGCTTGACCCAATTCAGATTCCGGATCACCATTCCAAATATTTGGTATTCTGTATGGTTGTGCGATTACTGGACTAGGAAGTTGAGAAACTGCCATATCTAACAGAACCTCATGTACAGGTGCCCTTTTGGCTAATTCCTTTTGTTCTTCATTATTACAATAATCAAAGATATCTTTGAATGAAATACCTGATTTCTGCATATATGGGACTGTAATCCCCCAATTATGGTAAGCAGAACCGAATGCAACGGTGCCATCTGCAACGCTAACTTGCCAAGATTTTTTATATTCATCAGGTGCAAATTGACGAATCAATTTGTTAACCTTGGTAATCTGTTCCATGAATCGTTCTTGCATGTCTTCAGGTGTAACTTGCAATTCGTTAATGAGTCGGTCTACTTTGTTGATGAACAGTACTGGTTTGACCTTTTCTTTAAGCGCTTGACGCACAACAGTTTCAGTTTGCGGCATTGCACCCTCAACCGCGCAAGTTAGGATAAAACATCCATCAACTGCACGCATTGCTCTTGTAACGTCACCACCGAAGTCAACGTGACCAGGTGTATCAATCAGGTTGATGAGATAATCTGTGCCTTCAATTGCGTGAACCATGGAAGCGGAAGCAGCATTAATGGTAATTCCTCTAGCAGCTTCCTGTTCATCGAAATCGAGAACCCTACTTTTTCCTGCTAATTCCTCACTCATCATCCCCGCACCAGCAATCAAATTATCAGATAGAGTGGTTTTACCGTGGTCAATATGTGCAGCAATGCAGAGGTTTCGAATTCGATCTCTGTCGTGCATCACTTCGGTTGCTTTTGCGATGTTGTCTTCCTTTCGTCCCATCAGTCTTCACCTTCGGTGAAGCCGCCGACCTAACATCGGTTCATAAAGGCCACCACCCAAGTTACTGGGTGAATGTGACTACCATTCCATCAGTTATCGTTCCAATGACTCATGAAGTTAGTAGAGAAGAGGGTTGCATCATTTCATCTAGAAGGGTCTGAAATTCTGTATTAATTCTGATAATTTTATCTTTTGTTTGTGCTATTTGGTCAATAATGATGCGCCTAGCATTTGAACTTGATTTGCGTAATTGCTCACGCCTTTCATCTAGATATCTCAATGTGTCTCGCATTGCGGTAATACATTCTCTACTGCGTAATTCAAACAAATTCATATCATTCTTATTGTGATTCGGTTGTGATTCGATTACAATTTTCGAGAAGGACGTCCTCATTTTTGCTGTTTCAATTGACGATTTCGGTGTTCTTTTCAGGTTTGAATTAAAATTAATTAGAGACCAAGCCTTAATCCACCACTTTGATGGATCCCAATGCCACCATTTAATTCCATTACGATAATCCGCTTGAAACGCATGATGAAAATTATGGTACCCTTCTCCAAATGTGAAAAAAGCAAGCCAAAGAGAATCCTTACTACTATTGCTAGTAGTATAGGATTGTTTTCCCCAAACATGGGCTGCAGAATTTATCAAGAATGTACCGTGGTGCACAAAAACTGTTCGAACTAAGCCACCCCAAACAAATCCACCAATAGCAGTTGGTATTCCGCCAATAGCATAACCTACTGCTGCTGGGGCAACCATACCAACTAAGAAACCGATAACAAAAATGAATCGGTGTTGTAATCTTATAACCCAATCTTTCTGTAAATCCCTAACATTAGAATAGTCTACCTCCCCATCTTGTTCATCTACTAATATCCAAAAGAAATGACTCCACCAAAAACCTCTCTTAGCATTATATGGGTCACCCTCTTGGTCTGTTTCTTTATGGTGCTGACGATGATCACTGCACCATTCCAAAATTGAATTTTGAAACGCACCTGCACCAAATAATGCATACAGTATCCTTAGGGGCAATAATGCTTGATGGCTACGGTGAGAGAATAGTCTGTGGTATCCGACAGTAATAGATAGTCCACAAGCAAAATACCATACGAAAAATATGCTCAGTTCAACCCACGTAATACCATATGTGATACCATGCCATATTGAACCTACCAAAGCCAAAACTGGAGTGAGTATAAGAAAAATCACATTTATCCAATTCAACTTTAATGTGTTTTTATTGCCGATTGATTCGGACATAATATCACAGCACCATTCTTGTTAATTTATTTAGTATTCTATTAGCACTATTAACTTCAAGGACCTAAAATCCTAAAACGGAGCAGTTTCATGAATTGAAATTATCAGCGTGCAGATGCAGCGATTCTTTCAACTTCTTCTCTCTTACCTATTGCGTAGGATGTAACATCCCCATTCGCAGCTTTTGAGATTTCAGTAACGATTCCCTGAGTAAGTGTTCGAGTACTCTTACGTGTTGCTTGAGTAGAACCTGTAGCCAAGTGTCGAATAGCGACATCAATTCGACGCATTGGCGCACTGTCAACTGCTTTTGGCTGACTAACTGCTCCAAATTTAATTCGTGTAATCTCTTCCATTGGTGCTGAATTTGCTAATGCGTCAACAAACACTTGTAGTGGATTGGTATCATCTCTCTCTGCAATCCGGTCCAAAGCTGCCTCAAATGCTTTTGTAGCAGTGATCTTCTTGCCAGTATATTTCCCAGTTCTCATCAATCCGTTGATAAATCTCTCAACAATTGATAACTTGCTCTTTCCAAACCAAGCGTTAGCGTGGCGTCCTCCAGTGTGGGGGATACCTACCGTTTTGAGATTGATGTAAGGTGCAATACCTGGGTCTTCACAAGAAACAGTAGTAGCATCCCATTTGTTGAATACAAGAGTACCAATTCCTGCGATTGGGGTTTCATTGACTACCTTCTCTTCGGCAGGTGCTTCTTCTTCTACTTCTGCTTCATCACTCATTATTTCACCTCAGCGTATTGGCTTCTCTTTACGGCCTCTAACCATCTCATTAAGTGAGACTCCATTGACCTTGATTACCTTGAATCTAACTCCGGGGATATCTCCGTATGAACGACCCATGCGTCCACCGATTCCCTCAACCATGACTTCATCGTGCTCATCAATGAAATTGATTGCTCCGTCACCAGGTGCGAAGGCTGTCAACTTGTTTCCAGTCCGGATTAAACTGATTTTTACTGCCTTACGGATACCTGAGTTGGGCTGCTTGGCTTCAATTCCAACCTTCTCAATCACAATGCCCTTGGCTTGTGCTGAACCACCTAAGGGATCAGACTTTTGTTTGAGCTTAAGAATCCGCTTTTTGTACCCACGATCCTTCCAGCGAAAACGCTGCCTATCTCGCTTCATTTTCGCACCAGCAAAAAGTCCTCTTCCCATGGTTACACCTTGAAGCAGGCCGCCGTCCTACCCCGCATATATGAGTCCATCGGCATCGAACCCATAAGCATAGGCGCAGGGCAACGATTCTTACCTGCTTCAAATATACACCCCCAACCTTCAAGCGATGTATCTAAGTCGCCATCACAATGGCATTCAGAGACCATCTCGATGGAGCAGTCAAGATTGACTCAATAAACCCAATTAATGAGATGAGATTACTAATTGAGTCCAACCCAAACGACGCTATATTATTCACCAGTGTCGAAGGCGCAGTAGGCCATTCAGCAGCGGCAAATGTATGCCTTAGAGATAATATGGTAAATCAATTTGACATTCAACCTGCCGAGTTACTTAAAACTCTAGAATGGGCAATGAATAACCGTTCAGAACCTGAAAAGTATCAAGGAAATGCACCTGTATTAGAGAATTCCATTGAACCTGTAGACCTAAGGAAATTGCCAATTCCACATCACTACCCTCAAGACCGAGGCCGTTACATGTCAGCTAGTATTATCATAGCCGAACACGCAGGAATACGCAATGTATCCTTTCACCGACAATTTGTAAGAGATGAAAATCACTTAGTTGCTCGTTTAGTTCCTCGCCACCTCAGAACCATGGTTGATGAAGCAAGAGCACAGGGTGATATAGTAAATATTGCAATTGTTAACGGAGCTGATCCTTGCCTTCTATTAGCTGCTGCAATGTCCTTCAACGAACCAATTGATGAACTCACAGTAGCGTCCTCTTTGTATCAAAAATTCTACGGCAAGGCAATGCAAGTTATCACTTTAGAAAATGGTATAACAGTACCAGCAGATGCAGAGTATGCAATGTGTGCAACTATTACCAGCGAAGATGATGATGAAGGGCCATACATTGACATTACTGGCACCATTGATGATGTTCGCAAACAACCTGTCATTGAAGTTCACTCTATCCACCATCGGAACAATCCTATATTTCATGCAATTTTACCCGCATTATCCGAACACCATGCACTAATGGGTCTCCCCCGCGCACCGACTATTTTCTCTAGTGTTTCAAAAGTGTGTGATTGCCGAGACGTTGTAATGACATCTGGTGGATCTGGTTGGCTTGCTGCAGTGGTTCAGATTGTACCACAATCTCCAGATGATGCTAAAAAAGCAATAATGGCTGCTTTTAGTGGCCATCCATCTATGAAATCCGTAACAATTGTTGATACGGATATTAATCCAACAGACCCAGTTAGGGTTGAGTGGGCATTAATGACACGGTGGCAACCAGATAAGGACACGGTAATCCTGAGTAACCAGCGAGGCAGTAGCCTTGACCCTACTAGAACTGAAGATGGATTGACCTCAAAAATTGGTTATGATGCCACTATCCCATTTGGTAGTGATAAGAAACCATATACTTCTGTACTATAGGTTACTCAATAATTGGGAAACTTCAATGGTGACAACCATCAGAGCAGGCCATGGCGAATAGTAGTGGCTCCTCATTACAACATCCTCGTCGCAGTCTAGGCAACAGACACCGTTCACAGGCCCAGAAGTTCCTTGCTTTAGCACAATCAACTCCCAATTTATCCATTCAGAACTTGAAATGGGCAGAACAGAGTGCTCGACAAGCAGTGTTACATGATTTTACTCACGAAGAGAATTGGCGTCTACTAGCAGAGATCAAAACATTAGCTGAAGATGAAATGGGTTTAAGGGCCGTTTTAGAGGACCTGTTTGCGGTATTAGGAAGAGACCCTGAACATTTACAACAACTTGCAGGAGTAAACATGCTTGAACACGGTTTCTCATTGCTATCAGCATCACTTGCAGCAGACCCTCTTGACCCAGAGTATTGGGCAGAATTAATTTCTTCAGATTTTCTAGATGAATTAGAAAACAGATTTTCCCACCTAGATTTAAGCGATCCAAGAGCAAATGTATTGTTTGGAAGAAGATTAGAAAGGGTCAGAACTATTGATGAAGAATTGTTTATTCGACTAGTTAGAAAATTACTCGCTCATAGGCCTTTCAACCATGAAGCATGGATTGAACTTGGCCATTTACATGAGAAAAGACATGAATATGACGAAGCATGGTTGTGTTATGACCAAGCCCAAACTCATTTCCCTCAAATTACTTCAAGAGATAAGTTCAGAACACGAATGGAGAAACGACTAGATAGCCATGATTCTAAATGGGCTAAGCCAGACAATAGTAGCCGCGTTAGATTCCTAAAGAGAATGGAAGTCCTAGCTCTCAAAGTAGCAACCCCCACTGTTAGTGATGAAAAGATGGGATCTGAAGAAGAAGTCAATCGTGGGGATGAAGAAGAAAATATTAGAAGTTTATTAGAAAATCAAGAATATTCATCCGCCTTCTTCCTAGCAAGAAGGTTAGTTACCAGCGGTGAAGAATGGGCAACCACTTATCTTGAACAGGCCCAAGAACATCTTACTGATTCAACATAGAAAGGACCGTGGCATCGGTCACCTCACCTGATTCTAGTATTTTGTCACTAAAATTTACCAATCCAATGGCTCTTTCTGCTTCTAACAATACAGCAATATCTGGTCTAGATTCGCCCTCAAACCCAAGGTCCCAGTTATCACTACACCATTCAACAACTTCCTTTAGGTCACCAGGATGTGCACGGCATGGGGGATTTTCACCTAATTCCCTAGGTGTGGCATTGCTAACTACTTCTGACATTCTAGGTGCTGAATCATCAATATTTGTAAGGCTTAAATCCATCCAAATTAATGCTGATTGATGTGCAGAATCAAGCATTTCATTCTTTGAGCATGATTTGAATGCAACCCACGCATGGCGTTGGCTTGAAACAAAATCTCCAAGTTCAAAAAGAATGCATGAAATTTGTAATCTACTGGTTGCAATTATTGGTTCTTTATGTGGCCCTTCTCTGTTAATATCTGAAAGAATTGCTAATGCCATAATACCTTCATTACGTGATGTGTGCCATTCGGCAAGATTTAGGGTTGCAATTCCATGGGCAATGCTACCTTCCTCAAGTGCCTTTAATCTCTCCATAGCCCATCGTAGGTCAATTCCAGCCTGTTCTTCTTCACCAGCAGTAAACCGCAATAATCCCCATTCCATCCTTGCTCGAGCTTCAAGAGTATGATTACGTTCAGTAGAACTACGACTTGCTTCAACACAATCTTTCAGATAATTTTGAGCATTATCGAAATCATTGTTCATTTGAGCAAAACGGAATTTGACGAAAAAACATTCAGCATCAGAAAGCAACGTTTGAATTTTTAACGAAAATTTTTCATCCCCAGCAATCATTGCAGCCTCTGCTAGCCCCAATTTGTCACTGAATTCTTGAATTGCTCCTTCTGATAACGGATCAACACAGTGCATCTCATACAATTCGAATGCTGTAGTTATTTCAATCCCTCCTAATACCTGAGAGAGAGGAAATGAAGCCAGAACGAGCGGTGATAGTTGGTACATCTCCAGACCATCCAGCAGCCCCTGAATGGCCGCCACCTTCACCACCTAATGTTGCGCATAATTCTGACATAATATTTCCAAGATGAATTCCTTCGTTAACAGCAGTCCTACTAGCTCTACCGATTAATCTGGTCTCATTCTCTGCTCTCCTCACAACCAAAGCCACATCGGCTCCTGCTGCTAATAGTGAATGAGCTACAATCCCCTCATTGGTACTGCCTTGTGTGTGGAGGAGAAACCATTCCCCAGCATCTATTGATTCTAACCTGGAAAGGGCTTTTGCAATAGCCATTTTTTGAGAGTGATTTAACTCCTCTTTTTCTATTGATTCGATAAATGTTGCATAATCTAGTGAATATTTGTTAATCAATTCTCCAGCCGCAATGAATGAGCCACCATTTGCATGTTTGAACCGCCCAGTATCGGTAATTATTCCAGCCAACAATAATGTTGCAGATTTTTCGTCCATCGTCAAATCAAATTGTTGGGCATACCTATGGATAATTTCCGTTGTAGAACTAACTCCCCAACAGATAACCAACTCAGCCTCGTTCCAATCAGTACCACCTTGATGATGGTCAATTGCGCAAACAGGTATTCCTTCAGGCAATTGTAAACCTGTTTGGGAGTATGAAGCACAATCTACAACAATTATTCCAGCTAATGTTCGTGGCCACATAGGTTTTTTTGAATCCATTAAATGAAACGAACCACCAACTCTCCCTAGCACTCTTTTTGCAACCTTCGAAACATGAAGCCCGCAGGCTTTGGCTCCTGGCCCAATTAACGACGCAAGGCAAACAGCAGAACCAATGGTATCCATATCCCCATTTTTATGGGAAACTACTGCAATCGCCCCATCTTTTGACTTCTGTCTAACCCATTGATGTAACTGGGTGAGATCAATTTCCGAATTTTTCACTATGAACCCTCAAACTGTTTTACCATCTGATCGTATTGAGTTCGCAGAGTTTCTTCTTGAACTACTAATCTTTGTTCATGTTCTTTGAGGGTTGTAATAGTCTTCTCAATGTCCTCAGATAATTTTCCCCTATCACTCACTTCTAACAGAAGAGGTCCGGACTGCCGATAAACTGCCCTGTCATCTTCTTGAGTAGATAAGTGTTCAAGAGTGCCTTCTAATTCTTTGATTTGTCCACTAACTGATGCTACTTGTTGTGCTGAACTCTGTAATTCAGCCACAACCATTTGCAATCTTTGCCGGATATCTTCTGTCACCATCTCAATCTCTCATTTTCATCGGCTGCGGTTGACCTCAATAAGGGACTCGGATGCAGCTTGGATTAACCTAAGCGCGGTATTGAGCCTTGCTCTTAGGTCAGATGTGTTTTCAGCAGTTACTCGAACAGACAAAGAGGATGAGTTGGTTTCAATCCCAACATCTTCAGTTACTAAAGCAGCAGCTAATGCATTAACATCAACAGTTTGACTGAGAGTGAGAGTGGCACTGCAGGCATCACTCTTCTTCGCTACCATCATCACCATCTCCCTCGGTGGTAATCTCTGCTAGTGGAGCATCTTCATCTTTTTCATTAAGAGTACGCTCGTATTCTATAGCAGCATTTTGAGCTATCAATGCCATATCGGTTGCAGTTGCTCCTTCAACTGAACGGCGTACAATCCTATTATTTGCATCAGATGCACGAGTAAATGGTTGCCAGACTCCGCCTGCAAATGTGTGGCCACACTTTCGGCAAGCCCATATTCCAGGAGATTCGCGTCTAACCTTTTGATATTGGCACACTGGGCAAGAATACTCTCTCTTCACCTTTCTTAGTGCAGACGAGGCTCTGCGTCGGACGCTAACACCGTATCTTGCTCCGAACCTTGCTTCGAGTCCTGCTTTCTTAGTGCGCTTTGCCATACAAACACCTCACATTGAATCAACTAATTTTCTCAACTCGGAACATCGAACCTTAGCCGCTTCCATGATTTCTACAAATTCGCTCGCCGTGAACGCTCCCTTTAATCCCTTCTGCAAAGAGTGGACATGGTCACCTTCACCAAGAGTGATGTGGATTCTCTCATCACCGCCAACTTCCTCTTCTCTGTTAGAGTCATAAACGAACCTACCGCCTACTTTCTGGAAAGAGCACATGATTGGTGTTTTGTTAACTGGGAATTTTCTATCTTCGCCAATATCAAACCGTTCACCAGGAAGGGTCGCATTGTGAAGCGCAGCAATCGCAGCCAATCCAAATGCATCGAATAAATTACCATCATCGCTGATTGCAAAACAATCAATGATTACCTGCCAAACTTTTTCACCAGGAATAATACACAAATCTTTGGTGTCAATACAACCAGATTCACGAATCCCTCGGTCTACTACTCTACTCATCTCTATGCTTTCTGGACTTGGTGGTCCTGGTTCGATGTGACGGCCGGCTCCTGGCCTCAATTCAGCACTTGTCATGAGTCCACCTTCATCAGGCCGATCAGGATAAGGGGTTTGAATTTGGAATTTGATACCACAGAATACGATTGTATCTCCCATCCGCACTCTTGCACTACCTTCTGCGCGGTCAAGAACTCCAACTTCCAAAGAAAGCTCTCGTCCTTCCCATCGGCCTCGGCCATCTGCTCTTTGGTCTCTTGATGCTAGTTCTGCGAGGTGGGCTCGTAGCAATTCAGGAACTAGGGGTTGAGCCATTATTGCCCACCTCCATATTTGTTCGCAATTGCTTCCTTCATTAATACATGAATTTTGAGTGCGGCCTCCATATTGTAATCCCAAGCCTCTTGGAATTCAGAAGGTGATAGGTCTCCATCCATTTGTAGAAATACAAGTTCTCCACTGTTTGGGAGTACGCCCATTGGTAAATCCGCTGCGCCATAATTATCCTCTTCCTTATTCAGATCACAGACTACAATTCCGTTGATTTTTCCGCTAGCCACACTGACTACCATGTCCGTCATTGGTATACCAGCATCCGCTAGAGCAAGTGATGCAGCAGTTAATCCTACACAACGTGTCCCAGCTTCAGCGCAAATCACTTCAATTTCAACTCTGATTTTACTACGAGGATAAAGCTCCAGTAATACAACTGATTCCAAAGCATCTGATGTGACCTTACTTATCTCACGGCTACGTCTGTTGAAACCTGGGCGGAATCGGTCTGTTGTTGAGAATGGTGCCATATTGTAACGAACGTCAAGAACAGCTCGTTCTTGGCGTTGAATCTTCCTAGGATGGGCCTCCATTGGACCGTAAACCGAGGCGATTACGTAATTAGTGCCCCAGCGCATACTAGCAGAACCGTCCGCTACTGGAACTACGCCTAGTTCAATTTCTATTGGGCGTATATCGCCTGCTTTCCGGCCATCAACCCGATTTCCATTCTCATCTATCATTTGGACGTCACTGTATCCCATTTTCATCACTCTCCATTTCCGTTTGCTAGATGGCCAGTAAAAGCACCAGCCAAATCTGTTGAATGTTCATTATCTCGCACGAATGCCAATGCATTTCGTACTATGCGAATCCCCTCTGGTTCACCATCAACCCAAATTCTACCGTTCGCACCTAAGATTATCCTGCAATTGCTTGCATCCTTAAGTTGGTTAATGATAGCATTAGAACCACTAGAAATAGTGCCGACAAGGTGTGGTGGTATTGTGTCAACGAATCCTGAGTTAACCTTCCTTAATCCCATACCTTTCATTGTTACAACAGAAGAATGTGCCTCATCTACTTCTTGGATCCGGCATAAAATTGTGGTGCCGACATTCATTGCATCACGAGTGCCCCCATAATCAATCTTCATCGGAGCCAAACTCATTGGGAGGATTGCATTGAATGGTGCATTCAAGTCAATAAACCAGATATTAGATCTCATGCCCTCAATGTAGCCAATAACTAAATCACCTGGTCTAGGGAAGTAAGCAGTATGTATTGGTGTGATTGAAACTTCACCGGATTTTGCAACGATATAACCAAGTTTGGTTGCTATAAATTCACCATTTATTTTGATGATTCCGTGACCAAGCCGGTCACTTGTATCTAAACTAATTTTATCGCCGGGTATCACTAGGCTGCCGGATGCAGCCAAAGTGCGCCCATCCGAGGCGCCACTACTACTCATATTTCTTCTCCGAGCCGGCCGACCGGACTATCCTCTATAACCGTTGCACAGCAAAAGGGTAATTGAGTGGGTTCACTTCATCTCTTTAACCACAACATCTGAGGCTCTTTTCCCTACCTTAGCGATATAATCATTTTTCATACCAGCAGGTATCTCTACTGTAAATGCCCAATCACCATTAGGCAACCAATCTTCACGAAGGACGTCTTCCCGAACTAAAGCAAAAACCGGACCATAATTCGTACCTCCAACTTTGAATGCTAACTTAATGGTAGTAAACGATATGGGGATTAGTTCCCTTATCATTGCGACAGCATCTTTGACTTGTTTTTCGACTGATTTGAAGGGGTCGGCTTTGAATCTAGCTTCAATAAGAGCATTTTCAACTCTTTGAGGAGGATGTGGGAGTTTTGTTTGAGGGTCAATCCCTAGCATACAAATGTCTGCAATCACCTGTCTTGTTTTTTCTTCTATCATCTTTTTTCGTTGGTCAGTAGTAAGTTGAATACTCCCTTCTAGGATGATTTTTTCTACACATGGGCCCAGTTCTGTTGTCCCAAACACGCCTTCTAATTTTTCACTGGTGGGTCTTTCCCCATTCTTCGCATCATGCCAAACCTCGTCAGTTGCTAATAAATCATCAAGTTCCACACTGGTGTGATCATTTTTCCATTGGTGAACTAAATCTGGATCTACCAACACTTCATACCGTTTCCCGCCTTTCTCAAGTCGGGCAATTACGGCGTCATCCATACTGACCATGAAGGGTCCTCAAACTAAGCGAGAAGGGGGGATGCGCATAGCATCTTCGCAAAAATCATTCTTCATTTGCTGGTAACTTGTTAATATGGCCTATGGTTTCTTCTTGATCCATCAATCTGAAACCATCTTTATTGAGAACTGCAATTTGTACTGCATTCTTGTTTAAATCATCATCCAAAGATGAGCGAAGTGCTTCTAAACCAAGTTTAATAGCTGCATTCTGAGTCATGTTCTTCTTCCATTTGCTCTCAAAATACTCAACAACAGTATTTCTCCCTCTACCTACCGCCCCTGCGTGATACGATTGGTATGCACCACTAGGGTCGGTTTCGTATAGGTGGATGCCGTTGTCATCCACTCCGGCGATTAAAAGGGCTGTTCCAAATGGCCTAGTCCCACCATACTGGGTGAATGACTGCTTGAAATTGCAGATTTTCTTTGTCAGAATATCAACAGGAACTTTGTCACTATAGGTAATCCTATTAATTTGACATTCTGCACGAGCTCTGGCAACCAATTGCCGGGCATCGGCTACAAGACCGGATGTCGCGAACCCTATGTGATCATCAATTTTGTAGACTTTGTCAATGGATTCTGGGATGATTAATCGACTAGCAATTCGTTTGTCAACAATCAATAATACCCCACCTCGGTACTTCAACCCTACAGTTGTAGTACCTCTTTTTACAGACTCTCTTGCATATTCAACTTGAAACAATCGGCCATCAGGGCTGAATGTTGTGATTCCGTGGTCGTATCCTCTTCCGCTTGGTTGCATCTGTTCACCTAAACGCGGCTGTCGGACGGACTCTTATGAACCTTGAGAACCAATATAAACAATCTAAAGCATCGCCCACTTCTTTTTCACCAACCACACCATCCGACATTCATGCGAGTCATTGTACTGTCTTCAGGAGGAAAAGATTCGTGTTACGCAGTTTGGTGGGCTTTGATGAAAGGTTGGAAAGTTTCTGGTATCGTCACAATCAACATTACCGGGGATGATTCAATGATGTTCCAAGTTCCAGCAACTTCGATTGCTGGATTACAGGCTAGTTCAGGTGGCATCCCCTGGTTACAAGTGAATGTAGAGGGAGATGAAGACACTGAAATTGAAGAACTTGAGTCTAAGTTAAGACCAATCATTAATGGAACAAACAGCCCAGTTACTCCCCAAAATTGGACTAGTGATGAGATTAAAGACATTTGTGACTTTAATGTTAATCCCAGCCAAACGATTAGAAAACTTGTTCCTGGCCAAACGATAGATGCGATTGTAACAGGTGCCTTACGAAGTGATTATCAAAAAACTAGAATTGAACAGATGGCACAACGACTTGGAATCAAATCTTTCTGTCCATTATGGCACCATAATCCATTGAATCATATGCGTGACCTTGTTCACCACGGATTTGAATTAATTTTCTGTTCAGTTTCATGTGATGGATTGGATCAAGATTGGATAGGGAAAAAATTAGACAAGAATAGTTTAGATGAATTAGAACTACTGGCTGAACAGAACCGATTTTCCATTGATGGTGAAGGCGGCGAGTTTGAAACTACTGTCCTAAACAGCCCCTGGATGAATAGAAGAATATCCATCAACGGAGACACTGTTTGGTCTGGTCGACGGGGTCATTTATCGATTAGTGACGTTACTTTTGATGAATAAGGTGGGCGTTATCCTCAAACCAAAAGCCCTTCTCGGCCGAGGCGAGGATACCTAAATGCCACTATGTCCACTAGATTATCGGTACGGTCGCGACTCTGTCAAAAACATATGGACTGACCTAGGACGTCACTCTCGACAACTTGAGGTGGAGCGTGCACTAATATGGGCGCACAAAGAACTCGGTAAGGTCTCCCAAGCTGATTATGATGCTATTGCAGCAATCTCTAACCCCAAAAGTGTCACCAAAGAGAGAGTAGAGGAAATAGAGAATGAAACTAGGCATGACATTATGGCTCTCACTAAAGCAATGGCAGAACAAGCCGGAGAAGCGGGCTGGTGTATTCATCTAGGCGCTACATCAAATGATATCGTTGACACAGCAGTAGCGTTACAAATTAGGGATTCAATTGATCAACAAACTCAAATTCTATGCACATTAATCTCAACAATCGCTGATTTGTCAGAAAGAGAAAGGGACACCGTTTGCATTGGACGTACTCATGGGCAAGCAGCCGTTCCAATCACTTTTGGATTGAAGGTCGCTGTTTGGGTAGATGAATTTAGACGTCATCTTATTCGATTGCAAGAACTAACTCCTAGAGTTTGTGTAGGTAAGTTCCTAGGAGCAGTTGGCACAGGAGCAGCCCAGGGTGAAAACGCAAGAGAATTACAAGCACAGATAATGACACACTTAGGTCTAGGCATCCCTCTCGTAACTACCCAAGTAGTAGGACGTGACCGATATATTGAGTGGGTATCTTGGATGGCCAATGTAGCCACCAGTGTTGAAAAGGTATTACAAGAAATAAGAAACCTCCAACGAACAGAAATCGCAGAAGTTTACGAGTATTTTGATGTAGAAAAGCAAGTGGGTTCCTCTACGATGGCTCACAAACGTAATCCAATTACTGCTGAGAATGCCTGTGGGTTGGCTCGCGTAGTACGAGCAATGATGTTACCCACATGGGAAAACGCCCTACTTTGGCATGAACGAGATTTGGCCAACTCCAGTGCTGAGAGGTTCACACTTTCCCATTCTGTTGTTCTTTTGGATGACATTTTATCAAAATGCAATAGTGTATTGAGTAAACTAGTAGTTGACAAAGAAAACATGTTACGAAATATCAATTCCCAAAATGGTCTAGTCATGGCTGAAAAAGTGATGATAGCTCTTGTAGATAAAGGAATACCTAGAGATGAAGCACATGAAGTCCTTCGTTCAGCATCTATGGAATCATTAGAGAAAGGAGTGCACTTAGAAGATATTTGTGCAATGACCCCAACTATATCAGCAGTATTTGATGGAGATGAACTTCACGGTCTATTTGATCCTAACAGCCATCTTGGTGTATCTGCAGAATTGGTTGATGAAGCAGTAGCAGTAGCAAGAGATGCTATCAAGTGATTAACATCAATCCACCGAGCGCCAAGCCAGTAAATGTTGCAGTGATGACCAATAACAAAATCATCGCTTGAGGGCCATACTGATTCTTGTCTAATAAGGCAGTACCAAACAACCCATGAGTACGCAATGCACCACGCAATCCACCTTCAACTTCCTCAAATGCTGGGAGTGAACGTCGAGGGATTCTCTCCCCATCTCTAATACTACTCATAGCCACCCCACGGAGTGAATGGTCATAGGGATTACCGAAGAATGTATGGTTTTCAAACTAAGTATTCAAAAACCCCCAAACTAACGAAACACTGTGCCCCTCCCAGAATTACCCCCTGTTACGCACTTGGCAGTGGCCGAAGGTTGCGGTGGAACTTCATTGGCGTTACAGTATGCACGTGATACTTTGAATGCAGGGGGGAGGGTGATTTGGGTTTGCGAAAAATCACCAGACCCAGGTCGGTTTAGCCAAATCCTTTGTGATGTAGATGTTGTTTCACTTTCAAAATTTCACATGATGGAGTGTGGTGAAGCCATTTCAGGTGGTGTTCTAACTGCGGGTAAACTCGCTGAAAGATTAACTCCACAACTATTTGTTGTTGATGATTGGACACCACGTACCGGGCAGCCAGATAGATTAGCAATTTCTGCAATTGAATCCATCACAAAAATAATCGGCTCTAGCCAATGTAATTTACTAATCACTTCTGCACTTTACAGTGATGCTAGCGGTGAAGAAGAGTGGAAAACGCGGGGCAAAAAATTACTTGAAAAAATCAAACCATCTAATTGGAGATTAACAATTGCAGAGAGTGGTTTACAGAAAAGAATACTTTGTGTTGAAGATGAAATTATTCAACTTCAAATTAAGGATAAAGGGTTTAGTTGACAATTAGTCCTCTTCGTATTCAATTCCTTGAGCTTCTGCCGCAGATGCCAACAAGTCTCCCATTTCATCGAGAGCACCATCATCTGGTTCATTGAATTGGGCAGGATCTTTTGCTTGGCCACCTAATTCATCGGAGCCAGCAATTACAGGCGCATTATCTGCTATTACCGACTGTTGATTACGTTTAATCATCTTCATGATGAGGTATAATAGGGCCCCTGATGCCACAAACAACAGAACTTGTGCTATTGATACTGAATCAGCCATGGGGTGCCGAGAAGACCTCTCCTCAATTACCCCTTCGCTTGTCGGTTCAGAGGTTTAGCCAAATGACGACGATTTGAACAGAGCGGTTCAACCCATTGCTTACTTGATTCAAATCTAGTACTGACCCACACTGACTCTTGTGTATTACCACATTGCTCACACCGTAAAGGCTGTCCAATACCCTGGCGACATAATTTCCCACCACATTTGCAATATGGACGTGACAGTGCACGAGGGACCCCCTCTGAGCACATGATTGATTCCAAATGAATTTCATTATTTGGGGAAGTAAGCCCTCTCCATTCTACTAAATCCCCTACCACGAGCGATTTCAGTAATCTATTGACTTCCCCACCTTGTTTGAAAGCGACCAGTGTGCAGTGTTTCTGGCCATCAAACACCAAAAGAGATGCATGACCACCTTTCACTTCTCTAACTTTTGAGATCACAATTCCAGAACAAGTTTGCTTGATGTGGTCGTCTGTTGCCTGATTACTTCGATGTACTCGCATAGCAATAGCTACTTCTACACCTTCATTAGACTGTAACCAATTATGTGCTTGCTCAGCAACCATGCTCTCCTCTGCCCTAATCCCATATAGAACGGGGCAAGGGGTCCTAGGTGTAATTAAAGAATCACCCGCATTTGGGTCCCGATTAAGAATCGTCTTAGGGAATTTATCAGACATTTCCCCAACCAAAACACTCGGGACTTTCCGCCTACTTCCAATTTTTTCAGCCATCCTCCAAGCAGTGGCCTCCCAAGTACAATCATTCTCCCCCCTCCACGCAATTGCGCTAGATGCCCCGACTAATCCTCTTGCTAAATTTGATGTATTTTTCTCATCTTTTTTCGTCCAATAAATTGCTGAAGATACGTTGCTTACATCTTTTAGTCTATCTTTTGGATTTACATATTTCCTTACAGCGTCCCAATACCATTCTTCTGGGAACCTAGTTTCAGTGAATACCAATACTGGGCTAGCAGACTCTATTCCAACGACATTTTCAGAAGATGTATTTGTAATATATTGATTATTGAACCAATCATCTAGAACATCTGATAGAATGCTTGTTGCAGAACCTGTCAGTAATTCGGCAGAAAGCGCAGCATTACCTCTTGTTCTTTCAGGGGCAAATGGCCATAATCTAACCAAGTTGGGATGGCCAACAACAGTAAAGCCACCCTCTTCTAAATGAGTCAAGAGAAGGTGGAAATCCCAAGTAGTACATCCACCATCAAGTGAGTCGGTATCATCAAGGCCAATCCAAGCCATTGATGTAAGGCGCGTGGCGGTAGCACTTGAGGGCGTCGTTTCAGAGAGTGTCACCATTGTCGGAAAAATCAAGTACTCGTTCAATTACATCATCGATACCAATTTTTTCATCGCAACGGAATGTTCGCACATCATGATTCAATCCAGCTTTCATGTCTGCAATACGGTCGCCAACCATGAATGAATTACCTTCATCTCTAGGTGAATAATCTATTCCATAATCGAATTTAGAGATCTGATTATTAGATTCAGTGGCATCAATAATCTGCCTACCTACTTGCAACATCCCTGGATTTCCCTTTCTAGCCCAAGCATTACTCCAAGGAACATAAGGACTGTACAAAATCAATTCAAGATGTGCATCCCCATTCTCTTCAAGGAGAGTTGTTTGTAGAGCAGAATTAACCTCAGCAAGTCTTTTGTGGTCCCATAACCCCCTTCCTATGGGTGATTGATTTGTAACTATGCATATTCTAAATCCTGCATTCCTTATTCTTGCAATAGCGGATGCAGTACCTGGTAAAACCTCTAATTCATCTACTGAATTAATGTAATTCTCACTACCTACATTGAGGACTCCATCGCGGTCAATATATGCTATCCCACCACCCCATGTTAGGTTGTTAGGCAAAGGTGGAAATTCTACTAGGTCAGTTAAACTAGACAAGTGACGTGATGGTAGCATATGTAATTCGCCTCATGAATGACTTGGAAGATTTCTTTCTAATTTTACTGCTTCCTTCACCATGTGATTAATAATCAGTTGCAAATCTTCAATTCTCTCCATTGAAGTAGTTTCACAAATGATTGCTACGTCTACCATTTGTGCTAATTTACCGCCGCCACCATTATTGTAATTACCAGTGATAGCAGCAGTCCTGCAGCCAATTTCATGGGCTTTGACCATCCCATTCAACACATTTTCTGAGTTACCAGATCCACTGTATCCAACTACTAAATCACCTGCTTTTGCCCAAGTACCAAGAGCGCCTGCGAAGATGTTCCCGTAACCAGTATCATTTGCCCAAGCCGTCAGCGAAGCCGTATTATCGGTGTGGCATACAGTCTTCACGCCCAATTCTTTACTCCAATCGCCAGCAGAATGAGAAGGTGTCGCGGCTGAACCACCATTTCCAATGAAGTGTATTGTACCGTCATTATCCATTACAGAAAGTATTTCGTTAGTTAATTGATTCAAATCTGCTTGATTTAGGGCATTTATCGCATCAATTAAATCGCCTTTATACGCGTCTAAAAAGGCTGAGAAGTCAACGTTATCCATGTCACCACTAATCAATCGCTAACGGGCAGTCTATTTACGACTTGTTGAACCATGACATTACAAAGTGGTGGCTTATACCATCAAGATGTAGAGAAGGGAACGCTAAATGGGCATTGAAGAACTGAGGCTTGTATTTGCATTATTAGGACTTGCAACCCTAGGATTTGCATTCCATAGTAAGAGAGAGAGAACATCTACAATATCTTCAATTGGATGGGTTTCGATTTCAATATATTTTTTCCTCGATACACCTCATTACATAGAATTAGCAGACCCAGTGTTAATCCTAATGTCCGCGGCTACTTTGCCAATCGGGATTGCTATAGGATTTTGGGAGTACAATACTCAAAATAGTGGAAAAGAAGTACCTGCATTATATTGGCTAAAAGGTGCTGTTTTTTGGTCTGCCCTACCATACTTAGCCATTTCATGGATACCTTATCTCTCAGTAGCACTAGTTTGGTTTACTGCCGTTCAAGCTGTTTTATTTCTGAGAATTACAGGGGTTGCCGATCTACAAGTTGGAACTGCTCAAGTAGAATACATTGATGGCTCAACCTCTCTATTTTCAGAATTTACAGGGAATCCATGGCTTTACCTTGAACCTCTTGGTGAAGGGGGATTCTTTATTCCAATTCTCAATGCTGACGGCACCGCCACAGGCGTGTCAATGATTCTTGCATGTAGTGCATTACAATCCATGATTGTCTTCGTTGGGGCACTAATTGCTCTCAAAAAAACGCCTTGGAAATTGAGAGCCAGAGGTCTTTTCATCACATTACCAGTTATCCACATTCTCAATATGTTTCGAAACGCGGGTATAATCTACCTCGACATGACATACAGAGACTGGCATTGGTTAGGTATAGGTATGTTTGATTTTGCCCATTCTTATGCTGCAAAAGTAGGTAGTTTATTTGCCATGTTTTTAATGGCAATTGTGCTATTTGAAATTCTACCAGAACTCCATAATAATATTCTAAGATTGATGGAACCTTTAATTCCCAAAAAAAAGTCTAACGCTTCTTGAGTTTTTCAAGAACCTTGCCGCGTAACGGCATACTATGTTCCCAAGCGAATTCCTTCATCACTCTAAGGGCTTGTTTTTCCAATTTAGGATCTGCAACTAGGTCTTTTACATCAATAATATTCTCTCTGGTATTGGCCTTGAATGCAGCTATAGGTTCTTCATTGTGAAATACTAGATAAGCAGAGCCAAATCCAAATCTCTCCCTCAATAACGACGCAAAGTATGGTGCGAGAGGGTCAGATGGAGGTAAAACAAAATCCCTCATTATTGGCACATCCGTTGAACTCTCAAGCATCTCTTTCCGGCCCCAACAAACTTGATTCAAATCTTCTAACAAGAATCCCTTGATTAAATCCCCTTCATCAACGAGATACTGAAGAACTGTCATAATTTCTTCAGGCTTGTATGGCTTCCCAGCCATCTTTTCACATTGTTTCATAGTGATTACCGGAATTTCTTTAATCAATTCAATCAGATAATCTTGCTTGAATTGCCAATGGTCGGTAATAATAGTCGGGTGAACTGTCCGGAATCCCCCTCTGTAGTCTTGAACTAAGTGGCCTGACCGAATTAGTGGTTGGGCAAGTTTGCGGAATTCTGCACGACGTAAAGCGTGCCTATCCATGAATAACTGAGGATCTGAATGATCTGTGAAGAACTCTAAAACATCCAATAATTCCTCATTAGGTGGTAAATTACGAATCGTCAATAGTCTTTGGAAGTGCGAATAAGGCGCATATACTCTGTGACCTGTTAGATTGGTACCTTGGTGTAATTGGTTGGCACTTGCCATTGATGAGAGATTGACTCGGTATGCTTCACTGCGCCCCCGTAGAGCAAAGTCATCTCGGATTTCAAAAAGATGCTTTACTGCCATCGTTTCATTTTCACTACGTGAGTCTTGATGCATTTTGTGGTTATAGAATAATACCCTAACAGATTCTTTGATTGGGCGTGGATCCATAACCCCACCGCGAATCATTCTGCGCCCATCACCAATAGGTTCGAACCCTATTCTGGTGAATGCATCTATGGTTTCTTTTCGGGCCTCAGAAATATTTTCTCCATTGAAATTTGTTAACACAGAAATTTCAACAAGAGTATCCCTGTAATTCTCCAATAAACGGTCAAACTGCTCTACAAATTCATCAAGATATGCATGCGGAATATGGATATCTTTAATCTCAAGATAATCATTTACCTTGTACATCAATATTCTCCCAACAGGGTCGACCCCTTTGAAAACGGGATAGTACCAACCTTGTTTCAGTACGTACCTTACTTCTTGGATAAAACGTGAACAGAATGGATCTGATTGAGTTAAGATTCGCATTTTCCTATCTTCTCGAACCCGTTTCTTAACCGCAGGGACATCCGAGGGTACACAATAGAAATCTGTCAAACCAGGTTGCAATGCTAACACTTTAGTGATTCTACCTTGCTCCATAAGCAATTTCAATGTGTCCTCAAGTTCATCACCAGCCCTACTAACATACCACCCTAAAGTGAACCTTTTTACTGGACCAATTCTGTTAATTAATTCAACCAAAGCATCATCAAATGGTAATGGATTATACACCTCATACACTCTGTGGAATAAGGAAAGACTTCTTTTTCTCTCGGGAAGTTCTTCATATTGCTTAACATAAAGTAATTGACGTTCCATGTTGTTTAAGGCGTATTTTGCGCGATTCATCACATGTTTTGAGTCATCATCACGAGGAATGTCAACTAGAATTTGTTGTCTAGTTACATTTTCACCAGCAGGAACCTTGGTCATTAGTTTAGCTTCCATATCACCAATCCATGGTTCGGGTCTCAAACCTAGAAGCAGCCCCATTTGGTCTTTTTTAGTATATCCAATCCGATTATGGAGTAAACGACCCATTAATACATCTGAATCATGTTTCATATCCTTCCAATCAGCAAAACGGAAATCCTTCACTCTGTCTAACAATTCATGCATCTTTTGAATCATTACATGAGAAGAAAGTGCACCTAAGGGATCATCATGTAACTTGAAGGATTTAGTTAACAATAAGTTTTGCAGGTTGCGGTAAGCCACTACTTCTTCCTCCCCACCAGTAAGGTAGTGTTCATCTACACGTAAGATGAATTCGCCTTCTTCAGTTTGTCTATAGAATCCAATAGTGACAATATTGCGTACCTCTAACTCATGTAATATATTCTCAATCATTGGTTTGGGGAAAGGTAAACGTTCGACAATCACGTCTAATGTCTGCGGCCCTTCACTTCCAAGAAGGTCAACTAACTT
This sequence comes from Candidatus Thalassarchaeaceae archaeon, assembly GCA_963581345.1. Taxonomy (GTDB): domain Archaea; phylum Thermoplasmatota; class Poseidoniia; order Poseidoniales; family Thalassarchaeaceae; genus MGIIb-Q1. The sequence goes on from CAUZNH010000001.1 coordinate 22,006, forward strand.
AACTCTAAGGCACTCATGCGGGTCAGAAAGAGGAGTCTGCTCCCAATCAATCGCTTCTGTGCCCTTGTACTTTGTACTCGTCTCATAAATCAATCCACCAAGGTATAACTCACGCAGATCGTCCAATTCATCGGCATCATGAGATGATAAAACACCTAATGTCCCATGAATATCAGCCATTCTTTTGGAATACCATTTGGTGTCAATAACAGAATGACCTGTGCTCCTTATTCTAACTATTTCCTTTCTATCAATAAGTTCAAGAATCCAAGTACGAATCTCGTCTTTATCTATACTTGCTAATTTATCACGGTATAGCGGGTTTTCGTGTTTATTATCTAAGCCACCGCCCATTTCCATTAAGTCAAGAAGAGTGTCTGCGTTTTTGGGAATTGAAACTTTATCATTGTAGTAAGTATTGACTTGTTCCTCATCTAGTTGGGTTGCAAGTGCTCTCTGCCCCAACAATCGTCTAAGAATTTCTGGGTCAATATCCTTGATTAGATATGCCCTTGTTCTCATTGAGAGTAAATCTTCGAATGCTGACATGTAGAGATTCATACCAATTGGTGAAGGGACCTTCACTCTAGTGTGTAATATTCTTGAACTACCTTGAACTACTTCACTTACGAATTGATTTAATCCCTCCATATCAAGGTCAGCGTGAAAAATTTCATTGAATACTTCTTTCATTAATAATGAGCCTTCGGTTGCACGGTGATTCTTGAGTAAAGCATCGGCTTTTTGTTGAAATTGTTGTGGTGATACTTCTTCAGCACCTATGCGGCGAGGGATTATCAAACTCCTTCCAGCCACTTCACGGAATCTCTTGGCAAATAATTGAGTATCCAGCAAATATCTTTCAATCACTTTGCGATGGTCATTTGCTTTGAATACATCAGGGAAAGCACCTGGGTCAATATCATCAGACATTTTTATGAGGAAGCCATTCTCATCAAATGAAATCTCATGCACATGGATATCATGAGCAGAAGCTACTCCAGCAAAGAAATATCCTAACGTCATATTGAACGCTCGACCTCTACATGTTGTCACCATGTAAGTTGTTACACCACCCACAATTTGCTCCATCATTATTCGATTTGGACCTGGGACTTCAAAGGATTCAGCCACATGCTGCTCCATAAATCGAGCAACTGATTCAGCTATTTTTCTAGAAAGGCCATAACCTTCCATCAAAAGTCGCCGTGGGTCCCGCTGTCTTCTAAGCGCCAACATTGTGGATTTCTGTAGTTTCAATACAGCCAAAGAAAGTTCAGGACTTCTTGATAGTGCTTCACCAGACCATGATGGTACAGTTGGGCGGAACCCAGTTACTGGGGTTACATTTACCCTAGATCCTTGAATTGACTGAATTCGATATGTTGTACCTCCAAGAAGAATAACATCACCGGGTCTAACACTGGAAACGAAAGACGATGACAACTGACCAATCATTGAACCATCTGTATTCAGAACTAGGTAGTTATTATCAGGAGAAATTGTTCCAAGGTTGGTGTAATATATCATCTGTGAATATCCTCTCTTTCCGATGGTATTTTCCTCCCAATCAACCCACAATCTCTTTTCATCTTCCAACATATCTATTACTTCGATATAATCGTCGTAAGGAAGAGCGCGATATGGCCAAGCAGTAGTAATCAACTCGAAGACTTCGTCAATGTCTTGCTCTCCGACGATTGTTAGCCCAACCATGAATTGGGCTAACACGTCTAGAGCATTTTCGGGGAAGTGCAATAAATCCATTTCCCCACACATAATTGCTCCTTGAAGGGCCACTAACTCAACTAAATCATGAGGGCCAGTCGGTAAGAATCGGGCGCGAGGAATCCCTCCAACATGGTGGCTAGCACGGCCAATTCGTTGCAGCGCGGTTGCAATACGCCCCGGTGAACCGAGTTGAATTACTAAATCAACTGTGCCAATATCAATACCTAATTCTAATGAAGATGATGAAACACAACATCTTAATTCACCCATTCTCAATCGTTGCTCTACATCCTTACGAATTTGCTTATTCATTGAACCATGATGGGCTTCTATCCCATCTTCATCCCATCCAGCAAGACGTCTGAGTTTCTGAACTATTTCTTCAGTCATTTTTCTAGTATTTACAAACACAATTGTAGTTGTATGTGCTTCAACTAAGTCTAGGATACGCTCTACATTGGCATCTAGGATTTGTTTGTGGTCAAAAGATGGATCGCCGAACCTTGGATGAGGGAGAATGATGTCCAAATCTAGTTCTCTTGCACCACTTATTTTAGCAATTTTGACTAAATCAGTATCATCTCCTACTGGAACTAGAAATTTAGCCACCTCATCTAATGGTTCCATAGTTGCAGATATCCCAATTCTTTGGACTGGAGTGGTAATCACAGAATCAAGAAGTGCCATTGTCAAAGATAGCAAAGTTCCTCTCTTAGATGCCACTAGACTGTGTAACTCGTCTAAAATAATCCAACTCAAATCAGTCATTAATGGGCGGAATTTAGATGATGCTAAAGCTAGTCCAAGGCTTTCAGGAGTTGTAATCAGAATGTGAGGTGGATTACGCAACATTTTTTGACGGTCAGATTGACTTGTATCACCTGTCCTTAATCCAACTTTGATATCCTTAGATCGACCTGATAAAAATCTAGATTTTATTTCAGTTAGTGGCTCAATCAAATTCTTTTGAATATCATTAGCTAATGCTTTAATTGGTGAAATATATACACAGTACACTTTCTTTTCAAGTTCACCATCTATTGATTTACGAATTAATTTGTCAATAATTCCTAAAAATGCCGTTAGTGTTTTCCCACTTCCAGTAGGGCTAGATAATAATAAGTTATCACCAGCATTGATTGAAGGAATTGCCATCTTCTGAGAATCAGTGAAATCAGGGAACTTATCCCTAAACCAATCCCTTACAGGCTGGCATAATTCGCTGTATATTACTTCAGAATCTTCATATGAATCTAAGTATACTATCTCAGTCATATATTCCCCTTCCTATTCTTATAGTGGTAGCGTAACGAACCATTATATCAACAGTTCGCTTTTTGAAAGGAATATACGGGGAGTATCACTTGTGATAACCGGATTCAAGCCCATCTTGAACCATTCTTTCCCCACCGGTTGAAAACCTCAACCGCAGGAGATGGTTTTTCCTGGAAAATTAAAGGAGAGGATTCAGCTAGAACTGGAATAATAACTTCACGAAGTGCACTTGTTGGACAAGAACCTATGCAACTTAGACATCCAACACAATTCTCATTTAGTACTATTACTGGTCTCTTTCGACGTTCAGGAGGGCACTCTGCGAGCGGTAATAATGCTTCAAAGGGGCAGTGAGTAATACACAAGTCACAACCTGTGCAATCATCACTTACGATTTCAACCATCGCCTGCCCCATGTAATAACCCAAAGAGTTAGCATTTTTCATACTATTTATGCCGAAGCATTGAGAACCCTTCTCTATCCGACCAACTCTTAGGTGATGGCGTGACAAGCGACAGCGACCGAGTTAACTCCTTGATGTCGATGTTGAAAAGGAGAGGGATTATCTTTCCTGCCTTTTCAATTCATGGAGGAATTGCCGGTTTGTATGATTACGGACCTGTAGGTGGAAGGCTATTGAGAAAAGTGCAACAACAATGGAGAGAACATTGGTTGTCAAAAGGTAATATTGTAGAAATTGACAGCCCTACTATTACACCTGAATCGGTTTTACAAGCAAGTGGCCATGTATCTGCCTTTAACGACCATGCGTCTGAATGTAATTCTTGTAACGCTATTTTCCGTAGTGACCATTTAGTTGAGGAATTCCATCTAAATCCAGATTCTCTCTCTGGCCCTGAATTAGATTCAATCCTTTCCGATAATTCGGTTTCCTGTCCTTCTTGTAAGAATGACGATTGGGCGAATTCTCGCCCTATGAATCTAATGTTTGGAACTAAAATAGGCGCAACGGGGGGTGGTAGACAAGCGTATATGCGACCTGAAACTGCTCAGGGAATGTTCCTAACCTTCCCTATGATTCAACGCCATTTCAGGAATCGTCTTCCTTACGGAGCAATCCAAGTTGGAAAAGGGTACAGGAATGAAATAAGTCCACGACAAGGAATAATCCGACAAAGGGAATTCAATATGGCTGAACTTGAATATTTCATTGATCCAAATGTGGACGCGCATCATGACCTTTCAAAATGGGATGATATTAATTTTCAATTAATTCCTGACCCTGAAAATGGAGAGCAGAAAACTATCAATTTGCAAATTTCTACGGCACTTGAACAGAATATCGTCCGACATCCAACAGTTGCAATGTTTATGGCTGAAACTTATGACTTTCTTACTAAGATAGGGGCAAACCCAGAAAAAATCAGATTTAGGCAACACGAATCGGATGAAATGGCACATTATGCATCTGATTGTTGGGATTTGGAAATGCATGGCTCTTATGGTTGGGTTGAATGTGTTGGAATTGCCCACAGAGGTTGTTATGATTTAGAAGCACATGAAAATGCAACCAACAGCAATGAATTGAGAGCTTGGCGTGATTTTGATGAGCCAATCGAAGTTGATAAGGAAGTTGTAAAAGCAATTGGATCAATTGTAGGACCTGCTTTTAGACAACAGGCAGGCCAGGTAACTCAAGCTTTGTCAGAACTAGAAAATATACCAACATCATTCCCCTTTGAACTATCCCTAAGTGATGGAAGTAGTGTTACTATAGATGATTCAATGGTTAAGGTAGTAAGGGTGCAAGAGACAATACGAGGAGAATGGTTCCTACCTCATGTGGTTGAACCTGCATTTGGTCTTGACCGTATTATTTGGCACCTACTTGACCATGGATATGAAATGACTAGTAAAGAAGGAGAAGAATACCTCATTCTGCACCTTTCAGAATCAGTTGCACCATACGAAGTTGTTGTGTTACCACTCTTTGAGAAAGATGGGATGGGCCAAATTGGTAAGGAATTGCAAACGACACTTCTGGAAATTAATGGAATTGGTGTGTATTATGACGGAACAAGATCAATCGGCAGAAGATATGCAAGAGCAGATGAAATAGGCGTCCCTTGGGCTGTTACCATTGACTATGAATCATTAGAAGATGGAAGTGTTACGGTTCGTCGGCGAGATGACCAATCTCAAATCAGAATTTCTACAAATGATTTGATTCAACATTTACAAAGTGGTTCTCTCGGCTCTGTTTTCTAATTACCAAAACAATGCCTAATTCATCGTTTCATCTATAATCAATAGATGAACATTCAAAACCCCTCGCTGCCGTGAGGACTTTGATGGTCGAAGCGCAGTCAATTCCGTCCGACTGGACTGAGCGTTATCGGCCTAAAACAGCAGCCCAATTAGAAGGAAATGAAGCAGCCAGAAAAAGAATCAAAATGTGGCTAGAATCATGGAAGAATGGAACACCTGACAAGAAAGGACTTCTTCTTGTTGGGCCACCTGGAATCGGAAAAACTAGCATTGTTAGGGCTGTTGCAGAAGACTTCGGATGGGTAGTCATTGAATTGAATGCTAGTGATGCAAGGAACGCCGCTTCAATTAGAAAAGCCGCAGGGGGTGGCGCATCAAATTACACATTTGGATTGGATGGGTCTTTTGACTTGGGTGGAACTAGAAAAACATTGATTCTTTTGGATGAAGTTGACCATCTGCATGGTGGTTTACGGGGAGTGAGTGAAAAACGAATTGAGGGATCATTGGCAAAAAAACGCGGTGAAGATAGCACAATTGCCTCTTTGAAGGGTGATTCTGGGGGTAAGGCCGAATTGTTAAAAATGCTAAAAAGTACCACCCAACCAATAATTATGACTTGTAATGAACCCATGGGATTGTGGGGCAGACGTAATTCAAATTGGGCTTCAGCAAGAGATAGGTTTCTTCGCCAAGCAGAACTAATTAAATTTCGAAGAGCAAGTTCAGCAGCGCTACAAAAAATTGCAAAAAGGGTTCTCAATTCTGAAAATATAACCTCTGACCCTGGCGCACTAAGCAGACTAGTAAATGCAAACCCCGGTGATATCCGCGCCCTTGTTAGGGATTTACAAATGATATGTGAAGATGGTACTAATCATATTGATTTAGATACCGTGGAAACCCAACTTAGTAGGGGATTACGGGATCAACAACTAGATTTGTTTCCAGGTTTAGAAGAACTTTACAAAAGCACATCTGCAAAGGATGCTGCTGAAAAGACTAGAGATATTGAAATCACACCAAGGGAATTAATTGCTTGGATTTCGTGGAATAATGCCTCTGTTTTCAAAGGCCGAGAAGATCTCGCTAGAGCGGCTAAAACTTGTTCAATTGCCGACCAATCATTGCATACAATGTACAGTAATAATGCATACCGTAGTTGGTATTGGTCTGGGCAATTATCTGCTTTATCTGCTAGTGTTTCATCAATTCATGAGCCGGCCGCAAGGTTCTCATTGTCTTTCCCACCATTCTTGAGAAGGGGTACAGAACCGTGGCGTAGAAAAGCATTGATTCAAAAATTAAAGGACCTTTCAGGTTGCAGTATTCAAGCTGCTCGTGAAGAATTATGGCCCCCACTAGCAGCCATCCACGAGTCGGGAAATAATCTGGATGTTGAAGATTTCACAATTAGTAAAGAGTTAAAATTAGATGGTGATGAACATGCTTTACTTCATGGACTGAGAAGTAATCTCAAATCAACTAAAGACATTGTAAAAAGGTACAATGAAAGCATCCAAGTAGAGTCTAAAATTGAAGAGAATGATGAATTTTTAGAACAAGAACAAGAAAATACTCCAATAATAGATAAAGATCAAAAAACTCTATTTTGATTACTCTTTCCAGACTCTAATGGAAAGTAATACAATAACTGTCAGCAATTCTAAACGACCCAGCCACATCAAAGTAGCAGTGACGATTAAACTCGTCCAATGTAAACTAGCCCATGTTTGAGTAGGTCCAAAACTACCTAACGCTGGTCCTGTATTTCCTAACGAAGCAATTGCTACTGATATCACCGTTTCCAAATCTAAAGAAGATTCTATTATTGCTAGTAAAATGATACTACCCATTGATAGAACTGCCCACCATGAAAGCATGCCAACAATCGTCCAAAGTTTTTCGTCCTCAACAACTTCACCATTAAGCCGGACAAGGTGTATTTTCTTGGGTGATGCAATACGGGAGATTTCACGTTTTGCCAACAGGTATGCAATTCTCAGTCGTAAAATTTTGAGCCCTCCGCTTGTTGAACCAGCTGAAGCACCTACGATCATCAAGAACAATAAAATAATCAACGATAAAGTTGGCCAAATTGCGTAGTTTGAACTAGCATAACCAGTTGATGTACCAATTGATACCACATTGAAAGTTGCATGACGGAATGAACTACCAAATTCCCAGTCTGCTAAGAAGTAAAGGCTTGCAGTCACGGTTATTGTAGCAAGTGTTAACACAGTCAAATATACCTGCATCTCTTGGTCCTTAATTGCAGCCCTCCAGTCTCCTCTATAGACATAATGGAACAGACTGAAATTAATCCCAGTGAGTACCATAAAGATAATAATAATCCATTCAACAGTAACGCTATTGAAAGACATAATCCCTCCATCATAGGTGCTGAAACCACCCGATGGAAGAGTTGTTAATCCATGATTAACAGCGTCAAATAATCCCATATCTGCCAAATAGTATAAAAGACAAATTTCTACAACTGTAAAGAATGCATAGATGGCCCAAAGAATCTTCGCTGTCTGTTGAATCCTTGGCTTCAACCTTGATAATGATGGGCCTGTAAGTTCTGCTCTTGCCATCGTCATCCCACCACCTAAATAGCGGGCTAACAACAACATACCGAGCATAATTATCCCCATTCCCCCAAGCCATTGGCTAAGACTTCGCCATAGCAATAGTGACTTTGATTGCGCATTAATGCAGTCAGGCACAGCAGGCTGGCATACTGGACTGGTTCGAGGATCAATCACGGTTGCACCCGTGGTGGTAAAGCCTGACATTGATTCAAAGAAAGCCCTTACCGAACCGCCAAGCACTTCAGTCAAGTTTGATTGCCCATTAATCAGTTCAAAAGGGCCATGAAACATTCCACCAAACCAAAACGGAAGGGCGCCAATTATTACAACAACTGGCCACCCTAATGCTACTGCAGCAAACGCTTCTCTGTCCCTTAATCTCTCAGAGCTAGCTCCTCTATTTACACCCCAGGTGATGAGCCAATATCCAAGACCAAAAGAAATAGCACTGGGCACGAAAAACGCACGCGCTGTTAACTCAAATTCTCCGAGTAAAAATGACCCAACTATAATCATCAAAAACAGAGGACCTGCTAACAACATCAGGGTCAAACCCACTACGTAGGCGAGAACATCATTTCGCATTTATTCAACTCCCTGTGAGTCGTTTTTCAACATCTTCAATGTCTTCAACTTTAGCGAAGAGCATCAATCGGTCACCTTCTTTCATGATTTGGTCACCAGAAGCCCTCAGCATACTTTCTGTACCAGATGATTGAGATGTACGATGGATGAATGCTACACGACATTGTTTATTCTCCAATACCTTAACCTGCTTACCAATCATTCTGTGTCCAACATTAAGAATTGCAGACATACCAACAATATCAGGAATAGATGAAAGTAGATGATAATTACCTTCTACCTTGCTGTGAACATGTCGGAGAATATAGTTGATTGAAACTCTTCGACGACTAACAGCAAAAGAATGTCCTATTCGCCTTGCGATTTGTGCCAGTTGGCTACCATCAAGAACCATTCCCACTATAGCGACTCCTAATTCAGTTGCATGCAGAGCAACTGCCATGTTAGCGTGGTCATCAGATAAGGCAGAGATTGCGATGTGGTGATCATCAATATCTAATTCTTGGAGGAGGTCTAGGTCCAAAGGATTACCATGAATCGAATCCAATGAGTCTGTATTAGCAAAATCGCTACCAGCTAACTCGTTGGCTTGTTCCAAATTTTCGCTAATAACCGTAACCCTGCAACCATCTTCAAGATATGATTTTGCTATTTGACGCCCTAATCTAGTTGCACCAAATATCATGATTCTTGGGTGGTCCGGATAATCAGGAGGTTCATGTCCAGTTGCTAATAATATTCGCCTGAAAGTGTGTTTACCTATTGTAGCAAAAGCGACTAGGGAATTTGCAACAATAACTGAGTCTGAAGTAGGTATGTAACTTTTCTTTCCTGGTTCTTTTATTCCGAATATTCTAGGTAAGCCATCCACATTATCTTGAGACTCTTGAAGAGTAGAACCAATTAATTGTTCAGCAGATGGAAGAACTTCTCCAACAGATATCCAAGCATCCTGGCCAAGAGGGAGAACCTCAACCATCGAAGCACCTTGTAATCCTACTTTTAAATCATCAATTACTAGTAGGTCAGAACATACTGCATGCTGTACCCCACTCCATCGAGTTAAATCTTCACCCTTTTCATCCGAAATCAAACTTGCATCATGAATTCTAGCAATTGTCATTAATTCTGATTTATTTCCAGCCTGACGCACAATGTCACGAGCTAATGCACACGAAATCATGTTAATTTCATCACGCTGTGTTGCTGCAATGTAGACTTCAGCATTTTGCACCTCAGCCTCCATCAAGTCCTCTCGCAACGTGGCATCACCTTGGACCACCAATACATCCAATGCTTGAGCCTCTTTGATAGAAACAGGGTCTGTGTCAATGAGAACTACGTCTCTACCTTCACTACGTAAAGCCTTAGCAACCCCACGACCGACTTCGCCGGCCCCCCCGATAACTATCCTCATGGA
>CAUZNH010000002.1:0-20881 GCA_963581345.1 Candidatus Thalassarchaeaceae archaeon
GTACTGGAATGTCACTTTAGCTGACTCTACACTTGGACCCATTTTCCCCACTCAATCTAGCTCAACCTCTCTTGTTGTCCGACTTGACCCAGGAGCACCGCTTGGTGCTAATGGCCAAGTTGATGTGTCTGCAACACGTACTGATGATGTCAATGAATCAACAACAGTCACCTTACAACTTTCCGTTGCTCCTCTATACCTGCCAGCACTTGATTTGAGTTTAGTTGGAAACAATGGATTGATTGTGATTGAACCAAATCAAACTGTAGATGTTCAAGTACCTGTAGATAATCATGGAAATATTGATGACACTATCATTTTGCAAGTTGATGGGATATCTGATTTAGCAGAGTTTTGGTCAAATTGGAATTCAAGTCAATCATCTAACAATACCAATGGTACTGGAAACGGAACCGGCGGTAACAATGGAACCGGTAATGGCACTGGAAACGGAACTGGCGGTAACAACGGTACTGGGAATGGGACTGGTAATAACACTGGGAATGGAACTGGCGGTAACAACGGTACTGGGAATGGGACTGGCAACGGTACTGGTGGTAATGGCACATCAATGCGAGGTCCAGCGAGAGATTTACCCCCTGATTGGGAAGTCAGATGGCTTGACCCCGTAGCCGAAAATATGACCTTTGGAGAGTCTAGGAATCATACTCTCAGGGTGACTGTTCCTCCTGATGCGACACCACAATACCGAGGAATCACCTTGTTTGCGGGTTCAACGGGTGGTAACTTTAGCATTCAATATGTTATTGTCATTGAGGTATCAACGATAAGTGATGTTGTAGTCAATGTAGTAGATGATGCCAACAGAACATATCTGCCAGGCGTAACTGAAGTAGTTTCATTTGAAGTTTCAAATAATGGCAATGATGTTACGACACTAGTTTATCAGACAACATCTGACTCAACTTGTAGTGCCAGTCTTGCTTCATCGGTAGGGAGCGAATTAGCACCTCTTGCCAGCGAATTCATCAGTATCAACATAACTCCTGATGCAACCACTCATTGGAATGATACTTGCACAATCTCACTATTTGCCACTGAAAACTCTACTGGAGTAATACATGAGTCGTCATACACAATTACTGTAGGTGTGGTTTGGGGTTGGGAAATAACCCCGCCACATGGCACAATCATTTCTCCTGGCACAAGTAAAACCATTCAAGTCGGTGTACGAAATATTGGTTCTGAGATTGACGAAGTCCGTTTTGATTTAACTGGGCCTAGTGGGATTACAGCTACTGGTCCGCCTACATGGGTATCAGTGGAAAGAGGTCTATCAGATGTTATTTCATTCCAAGTTGATGTATTAGCAGATACCTCACTTGTTGGCTTGTATAATTTAACCCTCACAGCCACAGGATTACATGGTGGTGAGGTAGAGATTGAGAGCATTGAAGTCGATGTTCAACCACGAATTGAATTAGATTTGGTAGCCCCCCAGGGCGGTAATGTATTTGTTTCTGCAGGGGATTATAGTGGGTTCTCAATACAGGCTACTAATGGTGGCACAAACTCTCTCTCTTTCAATTTCGATTGGAGTGGCCTTCCTAACTCGCTTTCGTTTTCTGGGGTGCCAACAGTCAGCAATGTGAATGTAGGCGAATCACTCATGATCCCATTCAATGTGTCTGCAACTTCATCAGCTATTGCGACCACCCACCAAATTACTCTGTATGCAAAAAGTGTGAACGGTTCTGATATAATCGCACAGACAACTTTCTCCATTGAAGTTGGACATTCACCAAGTGTCCAAATTCTAGCATCCGGAGATACTTTACCTGTAGGAGAGAACACCGTTAGTTCAATGCAATTCGTCATACTAAATGATGGTAATCAGCATGATCAATTTTCGTTCTCTCTTTCTCCTTCAACCGATGGGTTTGAAGTTACTATATCACCGCTTTTGCTCACGCTAAATGCGGGTGAACAAGAAATAATTACAGTTTCAATACGCCGAACAACCGCTATCGGTGAGGCTACCTTAGCACTAGTTGCTACATCATCTAATGATGATTCAATAACCGACTCATATTCATTTACAGTGACTGAAGTAGTTCTTGGAGTAACAGCAATATTGACTAGCACAGAAACTACTGCAGCAATTGGAGATACAGTTCAAGCGTATCTTTGGTTGACTAACACTGGCAACGCCAATCAAACCTTCCAACTTGCAACCGCTGGCCTTGACTGTAGTAATGCACAATCTATCATATCCTTGGAGCCATCCCCCTCAGCCGTACCAATACTTCTCGAGTGTTTGGTCCCTCAGGGCACACCTGCAGGAGTAATCTCACTTTCAGCCACCATAACATCTCTAGCAGATACTTCAATCAATGCAACCTCGGCAGTCAATTTAACCGTCCCTGTTGACCATGTAAACGGCCAACCTCGTCTTATTGTTACTGTTTCAGGTAGTGAGCACAACATCTTACCATATCAGGGTAGTTTGGTACTTACCGTGCTTCTACAAAACGACGGGAACGAACAACTAACTGGTACTCTTTCGCTTGTTGGAGAAGGTGCTGCGGATTTATCCCCTGGCTGGACTGCAGTTGGTGGTTCTTCCAATCCAAATTATAATCTTGGACCAGGTGAGTCTGCGTCTTATGATTTGTTGTTGACTTCACTCTATACCACCAGTGGCGGCGAATTAAGCATGCGAGTTCAAGGGGCCGGCCCAGGTCATCAGTTACTTTCAGACCCATTTACTTTGGACATCATTGGCCCGACTGCAGCGCCCGATGGAGTTTCATTTGGATTATTTGAGTTGGATAATCAGAAATCAATTACTATAATGGCTGTTGGATGGGTAACAACAAGCCTATTCGTTCTGTTAGCAATTTCCAAGCGACGCAAAGCGAAAAAGGACCACATCCGCTCAACTTTCTTTGAGACTGATGAGACTACAGGTGATTTACCCCCCCTAACAATGGATGGTGATTTACCCCCCCCTCCTACCGCAGTAGTTACTGGAAATGCAACGGCTGATAACGCAGATGACGGTGATGTCAAAATGATTGACGGACGAGTTAATTGTCCAAGTTGTGCATCATCACTCAAGATGCCAGATGGACGTCAACCACCATTCAAGTTTACTTGTCCAAAATGTCAAGAATCAGTTCGAGTTGTTGATTAATTCTCAACTCTCTGAGATTTGTACAGTTCAATTATGTCTTATCGCGACTAGAACGAAAGCAGTATGCCCCATCGGATTGTTTCCTGGCCGAACTCCACCTTTGGATGCTTTAGTCCAGACACGGTCAATTCGTTCTCCAGCCCATTCTACTTCCAAGCCGGCTTCCTCACATGCGTTCCAACTAGATTCCAACTGACTGGTCACGGGGCAATAACAGGAGAGCCTGCCACCCACTGCCAACAGAGCAGAAAAATGAGGAATTGCTCGCCATGGTTCTGGTAAATCAATACTAATAGCATCAAAACTGTCTGATATTGAACCAGCCGCATCAGCTGTCGCCGAATCATATGCATCTCCTTCAACAAGGTGGAACTCGGGAAAACCCTCCCAACTTGAGGTTGCCAAGGCGACGTTTTCTAATCCCACATCAGCATGTTCTTTGCGTAGTTCTACTGAAGTTAGCAACCCATTTTTTCCTATGATATTTGCCAAATGTAGGGTCAATCCCGCAGAACCAAATCCAAGTTCTAAGACACTGTCGCCAGAGGTAATTCCCAGCATTGAAATAAGTAGCGAAGCATCCTTTGGAGTAATTATTTGGGCCCGTCTGTGCATTCCTTCAGTGATTTCTCTTAGCCGAGGTTTCAGCACCAAAAACTCCTTTTGACCGACTGATATTTTCTCACCTGGTTTAGCATCTTTTAGGTCTCGGGAGGGGTTGATTCTCCCCACTCCACGAACCTTGATCTCGCGGTCTTCAATTTTAATCAGGTGAACCTTCCCGTTCTCCTCTCGCAGTGCCAAAACCCGATCTTCCACATTACTCCCTCAGGTTTGGCCGGCCGGTCATGTAAAGTCAATGCTTTGATTGGCTAATTTAGCAAGAAATCACTGAAAACCTTACGGAATAGATGTGGGGTGTAGATAACGCCCTATGGGCGTAGTTTTATTTTTAGTGCGCAGTTTAATGATGGTCGGGGAACGAGCCATACTCAACAGGAGGTGTTGGAGTGGCTGATGAGTTAGATGAGATTGTTGCAGAGGAAATCAGTGAAGACATTGAAACCCCCTCATTAAATGTTGCAGATGCACCTCTACCTGATGACTGGGAAGGAGATGAAGAATTTGGTAATGTCGAAATATCTCAGGTTGATGAAATTGAGACAATGCCTGTAGAAGAATGGATTCTAACGGTTGACATTGAAACAACTGCGGACGTACCTATTCCTGAAAAGTTGGTTGACCGAGTGATTGGTCAAGAGGCGGCTAACGTAGTAATTCGAAAAGCCGCTGAACAACGCCGGCACATGATGATGATTGGAGACCCTGGCACAGGGAAGTCAATGTTAGCCCGAGCAATGACGGAGTTGATGCCGGATGACACTTTGGAAGATACCCTTTGTTATCCAAATGAAGAGGATGAGAATGTACCACGTGTTCGTACAGTGCCAGCAGGCAGAGGTGACCGAATCGTCAAAGAGAGGAGAACTCAACTTCGAATGGCAAGGGAAAAGACCAACAAAACTCTGTTGTTCATTACCGGATTTATTGCCGCTATTCTAGTGTGGATGACGATAATGACTGGAGACATCCTCACCCTTTTATTCGGCTTATTGATTCTCGGATTTGGGTTCATGTTTTTGCGTAGTCGTCTTACAGCTGGTGATGATTCACGAATTCCAAAACTGCTTGTTAAGCACGACCGTGATGACAAGCCTCCATTTGTGGATGCGACTGGTAATCTAGCAGGTAGCCTACTTGGCGATGTTCGCCATGACCCTTTCCAATCTGGAGGGATGGAGACGCCAGCTCACGACCGAGTTGAAGCGGGAGCAATTCACAAATCCAATGGCGGCGTTTTATTTATTGATGAAATAAACCTACTTCGCTTAGAAGAACAACAGGCATTGCTTACTGCATTGCAGGAGAAGCAACTGCCCATCTCTGGTCGCTCAGAGCGATCTAGTGGTGCATTAACTACTACCGAACCAGTACCCTGTGATTTCATTCTAGTTGCTGCTGGGAATTTGGACGCATTGCAAGGGATGCATCCCGCATTACGTAGTAGGATTCGTGGCTATGGGTACGAAGTTTTCGTCAATTCGGACATGCCAGACTCCGCTCGTAACCGCAGACGTGTAATTCGCTTCATCGCTCAAGAGGTGGCAAATGAGATGAATAAAAAGAGTGGAGTCCCAATTCCACATTTTGATCGCAGTTCAATTGCAGTTTTGTTAAGAGAATCTCAGAGGCGCGCAGGAAGGCGCGGTAAACTCACACTCCGTTTGCGAGAATTGGGTGGTCTAGTTAGAGTTGCAGGCGACCTTGCTTGTGCTGATGGTTCAGAATTTGTTTCTGCCCACCATGTGCTCCGAGCGCGTGACATTGCCAAGCCACTTGAACAACAAGTTGCTGACAGAATGATTGAGCGCCGTATGGATTACTCAATGATAGTCAACAGCGGTGAGAGAGTTGGCCGAGTCAATGGCTTAGCAGTGCTTGGCGCTAACTCAGGTCTTTCTGATTTCAGTGGCATCATGTTGCCTGTTGAAGCATTAGTGACACCTTCACAAAAGAAGGGTGGCTCAATATTTGCTACTGGGGGATTATCAGATTTGGCTAAAGAGTCCGTAACTAACGTGAGCGCAGTCATCAAGAAATTAACTGGCAAGGATGTTGCAGATTTTGATATTCATATTCAATTTGTTGACACCCACGGGGTTGACGGTGATTCAGCGAGCATCACTATCGCAGCGGCAGTGATTTCAGCTCTTGAAGAGATACCGATTGATCAAGATTTAGCTATGACTGGCTCACTCACAGTACGTGGTGAAGTCCTTCCAATTGGCGGCGTTACAGCCAAGATTGAAGCGGCTGCAAAGTCAGGCATCACCCGAGTAATTATTCCACGTGCCAACATGAACGATGTTCTAATTGACGATGAATACAAGGATATGATCACCGTAATCCCTGTTGATACTCTAGACGAAGTTCTGGAATATGCCCTAGTGGATGGTGATGCCCGCACAAGTTTGGTAGAGAGGCTTGGAAAGATAGTTGACCGTTTGACTACTGAACCAACTAGCCCAAGTACTGCTTGAAGATTCAGGTAAATTTGGTGTTGATTAAATTGATGAGGCCAAAGTTTGAACAATTCCGATGTTTCCTCCTGGTTATCGTTTCAATCACATTAATCCTATTAAATGGCCTAGCAATAAATGTCAATGCCGAACATGAATGGGATCATAGATACATAATTAATGGCGAAATGTACCGCGGAAATGGCTCACACGCAAGTGATGTTGAGGTAAAGATTGATTGCTCAGCAGGAAAATCTGAACCATCTCTTTGTGATGAAAATTTAGGGCGCAGCGGAAATACAAGCGCCTCTGGCAAATTTCAACTTGTATTGCACGTCCATAGTTCCGACCATGGTCTGAGACTGGTTCTCGATATAGAAGGGGAGAGTTTGAATCACACGATTAACCTTAATGATGATAATGGGCAGAAAACCGAAGAGGGCAGAACTGTAGAAATTGTATTCACTCTTGATAACGGGGTTTTCACTCTTGGCGAAGGGGTTCCCACTGCTGATAAAAAGGCTCCAAATACAGGGATGTACATTATCATCGCTTTAGTGGCGATGACCATCGCAGTGCCATTTCTCAATGTCATGAGGAAGCCTAAGTCATCTACAATTCAATCACGAAGTAGCAGTAGTAGTCAGAAGAAAAGGTCCCCTACTTCAGTTGAAATGGGTAGATGTCCAAAGTGTGATGTGAAATTAAAAATAAGTAATCTTGAATCACATTTAATGAAGGTTCATCACCAATCAGAATCAAATGCCAAAGAATTAGCAGAATCGGTAAAAGATGAATAATAGTTCAAGTCAACTGAATTTTGAAAATATATGAGTGAAATTCCTACTACTTCTCTTATTTTAGTGGATATTGTTTTTTTTTCAATTTAGCAGGTTGTTGTTTGAAATCAAAGTAGTGATTTGAACCATTCAGTTACGCAAAGGCATAGAACCCCGCGTCTTGGACCGGAACAGAGAGGAGGGATTAGGATGGCACGAAAATCATCAATGGCAATTCTGTTTCTTGTCGTTCTAGTAGATATGATTGGTTTTGGAATCATCATTCCATTTCTGACCTATATGGTTGCAGGTTTGGCTGAACCTGGCCAGCCAATTGGGCGTTGGGTTGCTGCTTTGATGGCAGCATACGCAGCAGCAATGTTTCTTTTTAGCCCATTTTGGGGTGCTTTATCAGACCGAATTGGTAGGCGCCCAGTCTTGATGGTCGGCTTAGTTGGGAACTCATTCGCGTTCCTTATTTTTGGGCTTTCAAATTCACTTTGGATGGCTTTGTTCGCACGACTTTTTGCTGGCATGGTGAACGCAAATATCTCTGTAACCCGCGCTTATATTGGAGATATTTCAGAACCTCACGAAGTAGCGCGCCGCCAAGGAATACTAGGTGCTGCTTTTGGCGTTGGTTTCTCACTTGGTCCAGCGATTGGAGGTTTTCTTTCAGCGCCGGCTGAGTGGGCTTGGACTTCAGCATTTGTCGGCACTATTTTTGAAACTCATCCCTATTTACTTCCTTGTTTAGCCTCAAGTCTTCTTTCCTTTGTAGGATTCCTATTTGCAACGACCAAACTTGAAGAAAGTTTGCCTAAGTCTGCTCGGAAAACAGTTGAGAAGCGCTCACCAGTTCAAACGCTGAAAACCAATTTTACTAACATAGGAAAAATGTACAACCGACCAGTTGTGTCGCCTATTATGTGGTCTATGCTATTCTTTTGGATTGGTTTCACAATCATGCATGTAGTACTCATTCTATTCACAATGATGGCTGTGTCAGATGGAGGATTTGGGTTTTCTGAGCAGGACAATGGCTGGATTTTTACTTTTGTTGGAATAATTGGAATTATCACTCAAGGTCGTTTAATTGGTCCACTATCAGATCGATTTGGGTCTTCAACCTTGATGTCTTCAGGATTCCTGATTTGTGGTTTGGGATTGGCTATTATTCCGTATGTACCTCCTCATTTAGGTTTGCTTGGACTATTACCTGTGATGGGCTTAGTGGCATTTGGCAATGGCCTTGTCACTCCCTCAAACATGACACTTTTGACTCATGTATCTGGGCCAGAGGAGCGCGGAACGGTAATGGGGGTTAGTGAGTCACTCAGGGCTCTATCCTCTTTTGCAGGAGTAATAATTGGTGGTCTAGTTTGGGATGCTACAGTAAGTAAATCGGGATTTTTTGACTTCCATACGGCATTTTTGTTTTGTGGGATTTTCAGTCTACTAGCTTGGATAGTCTTCCGATTTTCTAATGCTTTCAGAGCCGAAGATGAAATATTAGCTGCTGCTGAGGCATCCTCATGATAGATACAATTCAAGCAATTTCTATGCCGGCTATTGTTTGCCATGGCGGTGCTGGGCACAGCGCTAAAGATCAGCCGGGCGTTGATGCTGCTGTTGGAGCAGGTTGGGATATACTACAATCCGGCGGTACGGCATTGGATGCTGCGTTAGCGGCTGTAGTAATAATGGAAGATGATCCAGCATTGAACGCTGGGACTGGTGGCCGAATAAGATCTGATGGCAGCGTTCAACTCGATGCGGCAGTGATGACAAGTAACGGCCAATTTGGGGCGGTTTCCTGTATTCAACAAACTAGGAATCCAATCCTAGTGGCAGCAAAATTATTGGATAATAATGTCAATATTCTATCCGGTAGAGGTGCTAGAGAATTCGCTGATAACATCGGGATTGCACGAGAAAAGGTGGAGGGCTCTCTAAAACTCACTGGAAATGACACAGTAGGTGCAGTTGCGCGTGATGAAACCGGACTTATTGTGGTGGCATCATCAACTGGAGGTTGCACAGGGATGCCTGCAGGCAGAATCGGAGACGTCCCATTAATTGGCGCAGGATTGTGGTGTGATGAACGAATTGGAATCGCAGCAACAGGAATTGGTGAACAAATAACTCTAAAGATGTCGTCAGTTAGAATAGCTGACAGAATGGGGGAAGGATACGACATTGAAAATGTTCTAAATTGGGGGGTTAATCAATATCCACCAGATGTTGAAGTTGGTTTTATCGCACTGACTACTGAAGGTGAAGGGCTTGGCCTTGCAAATACCAAAATGCCTTGGTCGTCAAAGGTTTGAATGAACCTATTTTCTTGTCCAACCGCCGTTTGCTATTTACGGCTCCCATGTTTTAGGTCCTCACATGCGTGGGGGCGCGAGTGAGGGGACGGGCGCGCGAGTCTATGCTAAATTGCTAGTATTTTCTATGATTCTAGCCTCTTTCACTGCCTTTGCCCCTACTGCAAGTGCTGTTGTTTCGGGTGATTTGGCTATAATATCAGGGATTGAGCCGATTGCTGGTGCAACTTATGACCGTGATACCTCATTTATCTCTCCAAAAGTGCAAATTAAGAACGACATATTCTCCTCACATTCTCCTCGCCAGGTTAAATGGCAAATTTGTTCGGGAGACCATACAACTCTAATTGCGTGTCCAGGAAATTCGAATGAAGGATTTACGAGTACGGGGACAGTATCTGGTTATCAAGTATTGAATATCTCATTCACTAATCTGTATCAGCCATCCCTAACAGGAATCCATACTATCTTTTTCATGTTCTCAGAGAATGACGCTGATCCATCTGATGACATGATATCTTACACATTTAATGTAGAAGCCCCACTTAGAGATATGTCATTGAATCAAATCAATTTTGATGAAACGGAAGTTTACAACAGTGGTACCTCATATCCAATTACCACTGAATTTTATCGCCGTTCATGGCAAGCAGGAGACAACGCAACCTTTGGTTGGGAATTATACAATGAAAAAATATATGCTGATTCAATGTCTTCTGGAGGTCTTCACTCATGCGCAATCTTAGATGAAGGATCGCTAGAGTGCTGGGGTAAGAATAATTTCGGCCAATTGGGATTGGGAGATACTGGGAGCCGATACAGTCCAGTTACACTTTCTCTTGGCGAGGGAAGAACTGCTACAAGTATTGCTGCTGGGGGAAACCATTCGTGTGCCATTTTAGATGATTCATCAGTAAAGTGCTGGGGTTCTAACAATAACGGACAACTTGGTATTGGGAACAATATATTGCAAACCTCTCCAAAAAGTGTCTCATTGGGAGGTAGCGATGCTATCTTGATTGCAAGTGGCGACACCCACTCATGTGTGATTTTGGATAACGGTGAGTTGAATTGCTGGGGTAGGAATATTGAGGGCCAACTTGGATTTGGAAACTTCACAAGCCGAAATACTCCGCTATGGGTAAACCTCACTGAAAATCACACTGCCTCACAAATTACAACCGGTTACCGCCATACCTGTGCAATTATTGATAATGGTTCGGTAAGTTGTTGGGGATGGAATCTTCACGGTCAACTTGGTTTAGGGGTTCCTGATATTTGGGTGAACACTCCTTCGTGGGTTGATTTAGGGGCTGGTAGAACTGCTACTTCCATTTCTGCTGGGATAGCTCATACTTGTGCTATTCTTGATGATGATAATGTGAAATGTTGGGGGTTGAACGATGATGGACAACTTGGGTTAGGTGATTATGATAGTGAAAACATCCCTATTTCTGTAGTATTATCTGATAGCCAAACAGCAACATCAATTGAACTGGGGAATTCTCACTCTTGTGTAATAACTAATTTTGACGCTTTGAATTGTTGGGGTTCTAATGAAGAAGGACAACTAGGTACAGGAGACCTAATCTCAAACTTTTCTTCACAAAATATCTCAATCAATCTGCCTGGTCCAGTTGAATCTGTTCAATTAGGGGGGAGTCACACTTGTGTGATATTGCAGAATCAAATGAGCGGTTGCACAGGAAGAAATCAAGAAGGACAACTTGGAATAGGGCATTTCACTCAACAAGTAACATATTCTCCTATTGATTATGGCGCAGGCAGGTTAATTGTGGCCACCGCTCAGCAAACAACAATTCCTCCACCAGCGACTGATCAACATTGGATTACTGCTCTCCCAGATGTGATTGCACCTTCAACAGGCCAATTTTTATTACGTGCTGGCTTAATTTCATCAGCTGGTGACATGAATGATTGGAACAATATGGATACAATGATGATATATGTCAATGATGATACTGACGTATGGATTGAAAGTATTGAGCCTGCTAGAGGTTCTGGTCAAATTGTAGAGTCAGGTGGCAACAACAATTCACTATATCCTCTAGGTGATGATTCAATTAGAGTAAATGTAGGTAACATCGGCTCAATGTTCATAAATACGTCATTCACACTGAGTATTTTAGATTTGAATGGCACTTTACTGGATGGCCCTAATCCTTGTGATATAGTAATGGAACCTCAAGAATCAGCATCATGTGTCTTCTCAATGCCAGTTATTGGAGACTTAGTTCTGCGCGCAGAATTCCCCGTAGGACTTGATGAATTAGATATTAACCCGTCTGATAATTGGTATGAGGTTGTGGTTAGTAGTCGCCATAGGCCCGCTTATCCTACTATTATCTATCCACAAGAAGGTGAGAGGTTTGATAGTGGGGATTCGATTTTATTCATTGGTCAAGTGAGTCAATATTCAGCCATGCCGATGAATTTCACTTGGCGCTTGAATTATGAAGAGGTCATCGGTTATGGGCAAACAATCAATGCTGGTTTACCGATGGGTGAATGGTTAGTAACACTGACTACAAGAGATGCCCAAGGACAAGTAGAGACTGGGATTAGGAATATTAGAGTCCAGAACAGAATTTCCATGGTTTATGAACCGTGGGTTATAGGTGGTGAATCAGTACTAGACGAACAAGTCAACTATGTGTTCAATGAACCTGAATATCCGCCCTCTAGTTTTGATTATACCATGGTACGAGAAGCGGGTCTCTCGGTGTTGAGAATAATAGATTTTGATATTGACCCTTCCCTAGCTGGTGTCACAGACCCAGGTATAGTTTTCACAGACTCATGGATTTCACTCACTGGAATGATTCCCGATGGGCTGGATCGCGAATCAATACAACTCTTCAGAATGGAATCCAAGACTACAACAGCAATCAGTGAATTAGAATTCCCTTCAATGTATGAAATCAATAGTGAGAATGATACTCTACATATTTATGATACAGATTTTTCCAATGGAATTTACTTAATCGCTGGGGATTTAATTCCAGCAGATGTAGGTCTTGATAATCTTTCCACAGTACAACTTCCAGGTGGTTCACTTAGGCTTGAGTGGGAGCCTACAGGTGACCTTGACAATCCGTATTTTGGTGGATGGCGTGTTTATCGTAGATTGTCATTCCCATTCTTTTGGCCATTTCAGAATAATTCACAGTTCCAGTCAGTAATCGGAACTGAAGTGTCTGATATTGAGCCACATGGTACTTTTTGGAATGACCCTGCTCCGCTTCTAGATGGGACTTGCGTATCTTATCTAGTAATGGCAATTGATAGACAGGGTATACCGGATTATTCACATGGGGGTGCAGTAGGATGGAACGGAAATTCAGTAGAATGGCAGTGCGGAGATGCAGCCCCACCTAATGTTCAGGTGGAGAACATAGCCCACGTAGTATCTTTCAATAATAGTTCAGGCCAGAATATTCATCATGTAGATATTTCTTGGATATGGCCTGAGTTTGGTGATGAGGATAATATCACTTGGCAATTGTATAGGGTTGATCTAATTCCTTCTGATTTGACGTGGATTGAACCAATTGAGACAGATATCTGGGGAGAACCAGGAACTGTTGGAACATTCCACCAAAAAGAGGACCGATTCCGAAATGGGATTGAGAAAGGACACATTTACCATTACATTCTAGTGCCTATGGATGATGTTGGGAATGTTGATTATTCCCCACTACAGGGTAATATTGAGACGGTTGATGTAGGCAATCAATTTTGGGACCATAATAGCGATTTAATCCCCCTCCCTCCATCAGAGGAACCCCCACCATATGGGGTGGAATGGTTTGGTGAAGTGCTAGATTACTGGGGTATAGGAGTTTTTAGAACGAGTGCAATGATGGCTTTCGCGATTCTTCTTCTTAACATCGTGATGTTACCAGTCATCATTAATCAAACACGAGGGGTCCGTCGTCGAGTTAAACGTGATAAGAGAAAGCATCAATTGCGACAAGAAATGTTAGATGCTGAGGATATGGCGGATGACCTTGAAGATATATTTAATTAAATAATTTAGAATAATACCAAATGAGAAAAGGTAATTTCTTATCTATCTTTGAGTAGGCAATAATGGCGCGACGTGGGAGATTCGAACTCCCGAGGGTAAACCCACCGGATTAGCAATCCGGCGCGATGGCCAGGCTATGCGAACGTCGCAACGGGACTGCCGACCTGCCAATCCGTCTTAAGCCGAACGGAGGTAATAGTGAATCATTCTTCCTCACCATCATCTTCTAGTAATTCCGCAGGCAATCTAGCTACACCAATGATTTCATCTGAGAATTTATTTCCGCGCTTCCCATCTTTATTGCGTTCTCTCAGTTCCATCAGTCGGGTACCACGAGTTACTCTACCAGTGGTTTCTTTGGTTTCTGAGGCTCTGATTCTAATCATCATCCCACTATTTGCGAGAAGGAATAATTGATCATCTAAGTCAGGGATTTGCCTGACAGCGACGATTTCATCATCATCATCAATTAGCATTGTCTTTACACCTTTAGCACCGCGCTTCGTACGTCGATAACCGTCAGTCTTCATCTTTGGGCCATTCTCTTTGTCAACTTTCTGAACACCCTCACTATCAAGGTCAGGGATTTTTCCTGCAGTACCCATCTTGGTTCTCTTACCCATTCCATGGCGACTAACAGTTAGGATGTATGTTTCTGGATTATTAGTCACAATCATTCCAGATACTCCATCATCTGCCATATTGAAGCTCATTCCTTTTACGCCTTGAGAAACTCGGCCTTGTGCTCTAGCCTCATCACCGAAGAATCTGCACGCCCTTCCTTTGGCTGAGATGAAAACGACTTCATCTCCCGTTCTAAATGTCCTTACTGCCACTAATGCATCATCGTTCACCAACTTGATTGCGTACTTTCCATTTCGGTTGATTTTTGCATACTCGGAAAGTGCAGTTCGTTTTGCTCTACCATTTTTAGTGGCAAACATGAGATATATTCCATCATGGTTTTCCAGCATATCACGGTTGATAGGTAATATCGCAACAACATTCTCCTCGTCGCGGAATCCTTCTAACAAGTTCTTCACATGTCTCCCCTTTGCTTGTCTGCTAGTTTCTGGAGTTTCCCAGGCACGTAATCCGTAGACTCTACCCTGATCAGTGAAGATTAGCAACCTATCCTTTGAGAAACATGCGTGCACACTTTGAGGGACATCCTCATCTTTTGTGGTGACGCCTTTGAGTCCAGTCCCTGCTCGATTTTGTAATCTAAATGACTCAATAGGTGTGTGGCGTAGATAATTCTCTTGAGAGAGGGAAATCACAATTGGCTTCTCTTCAATGAGATCTTCTCGGTCCATTGAGAGGGGCATTGGGTCAATATGGGTTCTGCGTGTGTCCCCGTGTCGGTTAGTGATTTCTTGAAGTTCATCCATTACAATAGTCAATATTTCTGTTCTACTTCCAAGGATTTCGTTATACCTTTTTACAGCAATTGCCAATTCTAATTGCTCTTTCTCTAGTTTACCAACAGACTGCTTAGTCAACCGACCTAGCGGCATTTCGTAGACAGCCTTGGTTTGAATTTCACTCATTCCATATTTGTCGGATAAGCGTAAATGGACTTCAGAATAATCTTCACAATCCCTAATAATATCTGTGATGTCTCTACCATGCTTAGCAACAATCAACAATCCTTCTAACAGATGGATTCTCGCCGCTGCCTTGGCCAATTCAAATTGAGTTCTTCTCTCAATGACCCCTTCGCGATGACGAACCCAAGTGTGTAAAATTATTGACAATGTTAGTTGAACTGGTTGACCATTGATTATTCCCATCATGTTAGCTGAATATGATTCTTGTAATCGGCTTGACTTGTAGAGTTGGTTGAGAACCGCGTGTGGGTCAGCATTCTGCTTGACCTCAATTACAACACGAATACCTTCTTTGGATGATTCATCTCGTATATCTCGGATACCTTTGACCTGCTCACTGCTTACGAGTTTAGCAATCTTTTCTAGCATTTCTGATTTTTTAACTTGGTATGGGATAGCGCTAACAATAATTTTCTTTTCAGCCCCATTCTCTTCTACAATACAGTTACTCCTAACATGAAATTTGCCATGGCCTGTCTCATACATATCCTGGATACCGTCAATCCCGTAAATGGTTGCACCAGTTGGGAAATCAGGGCCTTGAATCAGTTTCATATATTCACCGACGCTAATATTAGGTGGTGTGTCTGGATTCTTACTATCCAGCTCAGTTTCTAGAATAACGCCGATATGCATTTTGATAGCGGCGGTCATTTCATTGAGATTGTGTGGGGGGATTTTTGTTGCCATCCCAACTGCAATTCCATCACTACCGTTGAGCAATAAATTTGGCATTCCAGCAGGTAATACAGTCGGTTCGCTTTCAGAATCATCAAAATTAGGTTGGAAGTCAACCGTATTTTTCTCAATATCTGCCAGAAGGCTGTTTGCTAATCTGTCAAGGCGACTTTCTGTATATCTCATTGCAGCAGGAGGGTCTCCGTCAATACTGCCAAAGTTTCCTTGCCCGTCAACAAGAGGGTATCGTAAACTGAAATCTTGTGCCATGCGAACCATGGTGTCATAAATTGAAGAATCACCATGAGGGTGGAATTTACCCATTACTTCCCCAACTGAGCGAGCAGATTTGGTAAACGTTTTCTCATGTGTGTGGCCACCGGCATGCATACCATACAGAATTCTGCGATGTACTGGTTTTAGCCCATCACGTACATCTGGTAAAGCACGCCCGATAATTACCGACATAGCGTAATTGATGTAACTCTCTTTCATTTCCTCGCCAATTTGGTGGCCTATGACCCGGCCGATATTTTGCTCTCTTACTTCGTCTTCAGATGTCAAGGTTAGTCACCTCCATTGCGTGTTTTTCGATAAATGCCCTTCTTGACGGCACATCCTCACCCATCAATATTTCAAACATATTATCTGCCTCTAATACATCTTCAACTGAAACTTTGAGAAGAGTCCTCTCTTCTGGATCCATTGTAGTGCTCCACAATTGGTCTGGGTTCATTTCACCAAGACCTTTGTATCTCTGGATGGTAATCTTAGCATTTGGTTTGTCGGCCGTTAATTCTGTGATGTGATGGTCTCTTTCTTCATCACTATAAGCGTAGCGAGACTCTCTTCCTCTGCTAACTTGGTATAATGGTGGTTGAGCGATGTAGACATTCCCGTTGGTCACGGCATCTTTCATGTATCGCCAGAAGAATGTCAATATCAAAGTCCTAATGTGGGCACCGTCAATATCAGCATCTGTCATGATGATTAGGCGACTGTAACGTAATTTTTCAGGATTGAAGAAGCCGTCATCCGGTTCCGACGGCATCCCATTTTCATCTAATTCATTTTCGTCATCATCATGATTTTTATTGCCAACACCTGCGCCAAATGCTCTAATCATTGTCTGAATCTCATTGTTTTGAAATACTCTAGCCGGGTGTTTTTGCTGTCTTTCAACATTGAGAATTTTCCCTCTAAGTGGTAGAATCGCTTGAGTTCTACGATCACGTCCGGTCTTTGCGGAACCACCTGCCGAATCCCCTTCGACTATGAATATCTCACACTCACTAGGGTCTCTGGATTGGCAGTCTGCTAATTTCCCAGGTAATCCACCACCTTCTAATACGCCTTTGCGTCGAGTTAATTCCCTAGCCTTTCGAGCTGCTTCTCTAGCTTTACTTGAGAGAATCCCCTTGTCAATAATCATCCGGCCAGTTGTCGGGTTCTCTTCCAAATATTCGCCTAATTTTTCATTTACAATGGCTTCAACGATTCCTTGTACTTCACTAGTAACTAATTTGTCCTTCGCTTGTGATGAAAAAGATGGGTCGGGGTGTTTGATACTGACCACTGCAGTCAAACCTTCGCGTATATCATCCCCTGAAAGGTTCCCTGCTTTTTTGAGAAGCCCTCTTGAATTACCATAGGTATTGATTGTTCGAGTGAGTGATCCACGCAGCCCAGACATATGGGTGCCGCCATCACGATTACGGATAATGTTAGTATAACATTGAATTTTTTCAGAGTATGCATCTGACCATAGTAATGCAATGTCTGCTTCGACAAGTTTCCCATCGCTATCTTCGCGAGAACCGATAAGCCGGATGACTTCCGGGTGAATGCTGACAGCCCTCTCACCCAAATGGCGAACAAATTCCGCAATCCCTCCTTCGTATTTGTGGCTAACCTTTTCTTTTCCAGACACTTCATCAGTCAGATTGATTTCTAATCCACCATTGAGGAATGAAGTTTCACGAAGCCGTTCGTCCATTCTATCATATTCAAATTCAGTGACATTTGAGAAGAATTGCAGATCTGGCATAAAGTGGATTGTGGTCCCTGTCTCATCGCTATCACCTACTTCTTTGACATCGTACTGGGGGTCACCTGCACGGAATTCTTGTTGCCATATTTTCCCATCACGATGAATGGTCATTATCAGCCATTCAGAAACGGCATTTACTGCTGAAACGCCAACTCCGTGTAATCCACCTGATACTTTGTAGGCCTCATTGTCAAACTTACCACCAGCATGTAAACTGGTCATTACAACAGTAGCAGTGCTAATCCCTTTATCGGGGTGGATTCCTACAGGGATTCCTCTCCCATAATCTCTCACTGATACCGACCCATCTGCTTTGATTACTACATCAATAACATCGTTGTGACCGGCTAAGTGTTCGTCAACTGCGTTGTCAACAACTTCCCAAATACAACGGTGCAACGCTTCACCATTATCAGTTTCACCAAGATACATCCCTGGTACTTGTCGAACGGCTTCTAGTCCCTCAAGAACTTGAATTGTGCCTTCATCATATTTGTCTTCCATTGAAATCACATCTCGCCTCTCAGGGGGTATCTTAGATACCCCCTGTGTATTTTAAAGCCGCCGCTCTTCGGTTCATAAACCCTGCCCCCAAAATATGCTAAATATAGCGATTCAAAAACCCTCAAATTTACCTGTTTTTCCAACCATTCCCCTTATCAAAAAAGGGTATGCGGGTCAGGGTTCAAAATATTTGTCAGACAGTATGGTTAAACAGAGGGCTTTAGTGGCGGCCACGATGGCCCTTCCGCTCGTATGTATTGTACTCGGTGGAAACACAGTTCAAGAGGTGTTGAAGCAAGCAGAGCAAGCAACTGCAGAAGGAGGTGAACTGATTGAAGTGCGCTTTGATAAATTGTATGTTCAACCAGTCAATGTCACAGTTCAAAATATCGATGGGGTTGACGAAACTTCAACGGAATATGTTGCTAGAGAAATTAGCGAGGTTAACATTGATGAGGCCATTAAACAGCTAAAAAAAGGTATTGATAAACCAGTCCTTTTTACTTGCCGATCAAAGAAAGAAGGAGGGGGTTTCCCTGATGATGAAGAAGCGAGAATTGGAGTACTAGAACAAGCAATTGTTAGCGGTGTTTCTTGGATTGACATTGAAATTGGGATAGAGCCTAAAGCACGCGCATCCCTGTTAGAAGCAGCCAAAGCTTCTGGGGTAACTGTGGTTGCATCTTACCACGACCTAGAGTCAACTCCTTCATCAGATGATATAGTTGAGCAACTTGAAGCAAATAGTGATGCAGGGGATATCATCAAGCTTTGCTATCACACTAGGCATCATGACGATGCTCTTAGTATCTTTGAGGCTGGTTGGAAATTACGTAATTCTGATAATTCATATTCGCTCATGGGTCAAGGAATTGGCGGCGATTGGCCTCGGATTCATGCTCCACTTCTAGGGCAATCTATGGTATTCTCAACTCTTCCAACTGAAAAGCCTGACTTTACACTTACCGATAAGGGATTGATAAATGTCCGTGATCTCATGATTGCTTGGGAAATGCTCGGGGATTCTGAAGAATAATTACATCCCTTTGCAATCTGATGATTATCAATAAATTAGGTTAATTCAATTTTATTGGAGGTGGTGGTTTGGTCGCCTCAGTTTCTAACATCGGCATCAAGTCAACACCTTGATTTCCTTCACTACCAGCGCCAACACCCGCTCGTTGATATCTAGAATGCATAATGATTGGAGCAGCAATCAGCATCACGAATAATCCTCCACAAACCAGCGCGACAGTGAAATTTGGCAGCGTAAGTCTTTCTTCAGTCATGATGGTGATATCCACTGAAAAATTACGATGCGGTGCAGGGGTATCACTATCTCGCATATTGTCCCATCCATCTACAATTAGGTACATCCACTGCGTTTCTTCTTCTGCAAGCCCAAAGAATCCACCAGAAACTTCGTCATGGTCAAGGCTAACTGCAAAATCAGTTGCTTTCTCACCCTCATATGCGTGAACATCTCTGTAAGGCATCCAAGCGGATATGTCTCTCCACTCGGGGGGTATCATGTTGAGCATGTCGCGATTCTCCCATACTCGCATTTCGTAATCACTTCGATAATAATTCCAGTCGTATTTTTTGATGAGATAGAAATCTACCATGGGTGCTTCTAGGTAATTACTAGAATTTTCAGAATGGGTTACAACACAAAATGTGTAACGATAACCAGAAGTTAGGTTGAGACGTAAGCCAGATGCAGTATCGTTTTTCACCTCAAAAGAAGCGTGAAAATCAGTTCGCAGTGCTTTCAATTCACTATTGTTGCGAATATTGTCACCAATACTATCACCCCAAAATGAGTCTTCTTGAAATCCTCTATCATCATCATTTTCATTAAAGATCATATTATCTGAAGCCCCAGTTAGATTGAAACTACTGACTTCTTGATGCCATTTCCCTGCTTGTTGTGAATCGTAAGTACAGTTTGAGGCTGCTTCCACCCCAGTAATAGAAAATGCACTTGGTAATGATAGTAAAATTGGCGTGATAAACAGCAAGAATAACATCAGCGATAGGTTTTTTCTCGCCAAATCAGGTCTTCTCACGCACATCGCAATGGTCACCTTCGCTTTCGCGAAGTCACAGGACGCACATAACCCGATTCCTCGCTACGCCGATCTCGGCTTGTCAGATGTTTAGGTTTAGGCGGCGGCGCATGGTGGTCCATACCTAGGACTCCTCCTTCTGTTTCAACAGTAGATACATCGTATGCTTCTTGCCTATCTCCTGCATCTTCTTCAATTTCTGTTGGTTGGCGCATCACTAACCATCCTAGAAGAAGTAGGACAACAAGCAGTGCACCTAACATCAAACCACTACTCTCAGCTTTTGGAAGTAATGAGTCGAGGCTGAAATCAGCAAGTGAATCATCTTGCTCAGATGGATCTCTAATCCGGAGTGGGTAGCCTTTCTCAGTACAAACACCAATTCCATTGCAGACCTTGAGTGCTACGTATATCTCGCCAGGTTCTGACCAATTTACTACTACGACTCCAATACTATTTTGCTCAATCCAGTCGTTGGTGTTGTCACCATCAGCATCAACATCAAAACGGTCATCAATATCCCAACTGTACTGTAATGCCAAATCGCCTACAATTGATTCACTGATATCGTGG
>CAUZNH010000003.1:0-19148 GCA_963581345.1 Candidatus Thalassarchaeaceae archaeon
GTTCTCAGCTGGCGATGTAGAGTCCTTGGTGGGATTGGCTCAATCGTTAGGCTGCGACCTTGTTGTAGTCGGGCCAGAAGGCCCTTTGGTAGATGGATTGGCTGACAAATTAACCGCCGCAGGAATTCCCTGTTTTGGTCCCCATGCCGAAGGCGCCCAACTTGAAGGCAGCAAGTTGTACGCAAAACAGACAATGCAAAATCTCGGTATTCCAACTGCAGGGATTCATAATATCAATTCAGCCTCACAAATTGACTCTGCACTTGACGACTTCTCAGCTCCTTGGGTGGTCAAGCGTGATGTTCTTGCTGGTGGGAAAGGCGTGGTCGTCACATCAGATAGAAAAGAAGCAAGTCAGGCTTTATCTGATGGTTTGCAAGCAGACGGTTTTGTGCTGTTAGAAGAATTCCTAAGTGGTGAGGAAGCAAGTATGCTAATCATGCTCGATGAAAGCGGATGGGTTGCCTTACCTGCAAGTCAGGACCATAAACGAGTAGGAGAGGGTGACACAGGCCCAAACACAGGGGGAATGGGTGCATACGCTCCAGCACCCGTGGTTACCGATGAAGTGCGAGAGAAAGTTTACTCAAGAATTGTTGAACCGATGCACACTTGGCTAAGGTCCCAAGATTATCTTTACCGTGGTTGCCTCTATGTCGGGCTAATGATTGATGAGTCGGGCGACCCCTATGTTGTTGAGTATAATGTGCGGTTTGGAGATCCTGAAACTCAGGTGACGGTACCTTTGATTTCTAGTGACCTTTACGAATTACTGTTTTCTGTTGCCTCTGGAACCGTCGGTTCCCACTCTCCTGAATTTATTGATTCGTCAGCCTTGACAGTGGTGCTTGCGGCTGAAGGATATCCTGATTCTCCACGCAAAGGATTGCCAATTTCTATTGATGTTGCGATGATTGCAAACGGGGACGGCGGCGCGTTCATCCATCACGCGGGTACAAAGCATGAAATTGGTGGTAAATTGGTTTCAAGTGGTGGCCGAGTTCTTGCTTGCACAGGCATCGGTCCAAACTTGGGCGAAGCACGAAATCTTGCATATTCATTGATGGATGGCATTATTTTGGAAGGTTCTCACTACCGTTCCGACATCGGATTTAGAGCGTTGTAGAGGGTAAAATTCCTAGTCTCGGACTACTGCTTTACTCCTTACGTGCGCGTAGGCGGGTGCGCGCTCGTTTGGCAACGGTTAAGAAAAGGGGTCAGGTGGCGGCCACGCTGACGGTCGGAAGACTGGCAACAACCGAGGTAATGGGAATGAAAAATGAAGGAAACGCATCTGTGCTACGTAATGTGGCGTGGGGGCTTGCTAGAGCACCATTAGCGGCACTAATTTTGCTGCTAATGACGATGGCAATGTACCCACTAGGTGTGACCTATGATAAAGAGACAGCAATAATGACGCAAGTATTGCCGTTCGTGTTACTCACGATCGGTGCAATGTTCGGCAGTGTGCCACGAATCGTCTTCTCAAAACTCGGTGTGAAGCCCTCTCAGGTCACATTGCTAATCTTTGCTCCACTAGTAATCGCAGCAGCGATTCCGCAGTTGGTTTTAGGAAACACTCTGCTTGGAGTGTTATTCCTGATTTTAGCGTTCGGCGTTCACATGTTTGATAGAGCAGGTCGCAACGATGAAGCGAACCTATTCATTTGGATTGTAATGGGCTTTTATGCCGCACTTTCATTCGCATCTGTTGCAGCACCTTCTTGGGACGGCACACAGTTTGTGAACGGTGCTTGGCTACCTGACCTCACAGAGAACTACTGGGGTGCAATGGATGGACACAGGGAAGCAACCGCTTTCCTGTTCTTTAACGGCTGGATGATATCTATCCTTACCGGCGTGCTTGTCACGCTCGGAATCCGCGGCAGATGTGTAAAGCCAAGCACAAAGGGTTGGTTTTCACATCTACCAGAGAAAATCAACGACAAAGCATTCACTCCGTTGTTTGCTGCATTTGGAATTTGGCTTCTAGCCCACCTGCTTTCAGAAGCATCATTCTTCTCATCAACAGAAGTAGAGAGAGTATCAAGTGAGACTTTGGGTGTATGGTGGCCACTATTTACTGGTGTCATCTCTTTGCTAACAGCATACTGCTTCGCAGAAAATATGCGAACCCGTGGCGGATTAATCGGTATGAACTGGTTAATTTACTCAACCGGTTCCTTCCATGAAAATGGAATTATAATGAATGGTTCAGAAAATTGGCACTCATATTTCTCCGGAAATAATGGTCTGTTTGTTTGGTTCTTCATATTCTTCTGGCTCAATGTGCTAGTTGTGATGTTGAGTGTCAAAGGGAAGTTGGGCGATAGTTCGCCAAGAAGAACCCCTGGTTTAGCCAAGCAATTTTGGAAAGAGCACTGGTATGGCATTACCGTAGGGTCCGCTCTATTGACGGGTTTACTAGTTCGTGTTGTATGGAATGTACTTCCTTTCATGAATGCTAGTGGTACCCATGAGTGGGACTTGACTGGTGGTTCTGACCCTTGGTACATGATGCGTACTGTTGAGTACATCCTTGCTGAACACAATCACTTCATCATCGATATGGATCGTTCTTACCCACTAGGTGCAATCAATCCTCGACCACCCCTATTTTCGTGGAGTCTTGCTGTTGGTGGCATGATGCTAGCACCATTGCTAGATGTACCGGCATCTGACGCTGTATGGTGGTCTGTGGCTGCACTTCCAGCAATTTATGGAGCACTAACTGTGCTACCTATTGCAGGAATTGGTAACAAATTCTTTGGCCGTGCTACTGGAGCAGTTGCAGCATGGTTGATTGCTTTGATGCCAGGACATGTTGGTCACAGCACCTTCGCTTTGGCTGACCACGACGCATTTGCAATCCTGTTCCTATCGATAGGTTTCTACTTCTGGTTGAAAGCAGTGAAAGCCGCAGGGGATGACAAGATGGTTGCCAACGCAAATTGGTCACCTGCATATTTGTTCAAAGGTATCAAAGCCACATTTGAAAAGCGACAATCAGCAATCGCTAATGCTATTCTCTCAGGAATTGCATTCTCAACTGTTGCTCTAGGGTGGAAAGGTTTCGTCTATGGTCTTGGGATCGTATTCTTGGCGTTCTTCGCTCAGATTGTAATTAATCAGTTCCGTAGACGTGACAGCATGGCATTGTATGTTACTGCAATGACTATGATGTTGGTAACGTTCATTCTACCATTGCCATTCTATGCTCATATGCAATTGGGATTGGTATTCGATGCCAGCGGATTCCAACCAATGTTCTACATTGTAGGATTCACATTTGCAGCAGGATGGGTCGCAGTTTCCTTCCGTGACAAACCATGGCTTCTAGTATTGGTGAGCGGAGGTGCTCTAGCAGGTGTAATCCTTGGTGCTCTTTGGTTGATTCAATTTATTGGATTATACAATGGCTGGGATGTATTGACCACCGGTGGATTCTACTTTACCAAGAACAAGATTTTCGATACTATCGCTGAAGCACAAGCTCCAAGCCGAGCAATGCTATTCGCATCCTTTGGCCCAATTGTGGCATTGGCGGCATTATTTGCCGGATTCATTGCGCTTTGGCAAGGTCTAAGTCGCCGTGATAGTAGTAGGTTAGTTCTAGCAATTTGGATTTTGGTTGCTGGTGTAATGGCTTGGCGTGCTGGAAGATTCATCTTCAACGCAACACCTCCAGTTGCAGTGATGGGTGCTTGGGCATTTGTCATCATCTGGCAGTGGGTTGGAGGTACTGATTTCGCTAAGGCTTGGAGAAGGCTCGGTATCGGATCCCCTAGGGCCCGCTTCTCCTCAACATCTAAGACTGCACGAAAATATCCCGGGGTGGTTGCAGTTCTGTTGATTTTCATGTTAGTAGGGGCACAACACGTAACCTACGGTTTAGACTCTGGGATTCCATCAGGTAACTCAAAGGCAAAAGATATTGATTCAAATATTTACAATATCACGCCTAATATTCTGCGTGCAGGAGATCCAATCTTCGGCTGGTCTTTCTTAGATTCCACTCAGTACAACCCACCAGGGCATTGTCGTGGTGACGCCAAAGAAAGTAGTTGTTGGTATATGGGTGCTTTTGGACCCGGATTCAATGGCCAATATTGGAATGAAGGATATCAATGGCTTGAAGAGCAGGATGCAGATGTACCGTTCGGACAAAGACCTGCATTCGTATCATGGTGGGATTATGGATTCCAAGCACTAGCTCAAGGTAAGCACCCAACAGTAGCTGATAACTTCCAGTCAGGGATTCCTGCTGCTGGTAACATGTTGCTAGCACAAAGTGACCACGATTTGCTTTCACTCTACATTATGACATTAGCAGAAGGTGATTTGAGATATAACGATGGTACATTTACACCTGACTTCCAGCGTACTTTGGAGAAGCACTTTTCTGACAGCCAAATTGAGGAATTCCTACTTTTAAATATTCTAGGTGGGGAGAATGGAGTTGACGAGTTAAAAGATCGTTCGTTCTCAATCACTAAGAAAGCAGGAACAATTGCATTTGGAGAAGGTCATTTGCTTGACTACAACGGAATGACAACATCTGCTACAATCTATCGTGTGTATGATAGTGAGGTGCAAATAGGCGGAGATTTCAACAATGAAAATGATGCTTTGATACAATTTAATCAATCAAGGGACCGTAACGATGATGTTGTTGATGAATTTAGTCATCAAGTGATTGGTAATTATTGGTACACAAAAGACATAGTGGAGAGTTTTGATGATGTTTCATCTTCAATCCACAGGCAAAACGCTCGTCTAGCACTAGGTAGAGTTTTCTTGACTACTGTATTGGATATGCCTGAATTAGTTGACATGTATCACCAATTAACAACTGATGTCTCCTACACTGTTGCGGATTCAGAGGGTAACCCAGGAGATACTATTACTCGAAACCATGATATTCGTTATTTCGCAATTGATAATCGCCTATACCCTGCAGGGGGCTCATATCAGAGTAGTGGCGGAAACCCAACCGGGATTTTCTATGCACCTACCACACTTGCTGGTCTTGACCCTGAGACTTACATGAAAACTTGGTATGTTACTCAGAGAGGTAGTTCAAACTTCGTAGTTGACATGAGTCAAGCAGAATATGAGGAACAATACAAGAATGATATCATACTAAGTCAATCACAGAACTCAGCAGATATTATTCAAGCAGTTGACTTACGAGTTGATCAAGAGCCTGAATTCTTTGATACCATGGTTGCCCGTGCCTATGTTGGCTACGGTAGCCCTCAATTGGGTCTTCCTGGAAAGGTTTCACAACCAGGTCAACACTTTGACCTCAGAGGTACTGAGAACAGCAGTTTGCAGCATGCATACCCTCTTCCTGGGGCTATGATGCCTAACTTCGTAATTGCAAATTGGTATGACGATGAAGCAACTAGTGCCACACCTTGGTATGATGCGAATACAGGAGTAAAGATACTCAAGTACTACAGTGGTGCAACTCTAAGTGGTGAAGTCAAATTAGGTGACTTTGGCGTAGTGCCTAAGGCTCGTCTATTGATTGAGCGTGACGCTTACAGTGGTGAAGATATCTTTGATGAGGACCCAAGAGAATATTGGATTCCTATTGGGACAATTGATGCAGACGAAAATGGCCGGTTTGAATTCCGAGTTCCAGCAGGTCACATTCGCGTAACAGCATTCTCTGGATTTGCAGAAGATTCCCAAGTTTTGCGTAATCAAGACCGTGATGCAATAGTCTCGGCGCAAAACGATTTCCAAGAATGGCAAGCATGGTTTTCAGATATTTTAGGTCAAGATCTAGGTGAAGATGGAAGGTCAGTTAACCCAATTACCGCCATTCTAACAAATGTCAGTGGCGGAAAGTTACTTGGTGAGATGGAATTCAATGTCACTGGTGCACAAGCAGATACTAACGGCGGTGCAGTCATTTCAAAGTCATTGTCTATTGAAGCATCCAGTGCATCAGGTATTGTGACTTGGGAAGGCCACTCATCATTTGATGGCACACCTTTGAGTTCTCATGAATTAATTTTCACTGATATTTGGACAGAAGAAGAATTAGAGCATATCTGGACTACTAATGGTACAGTCGTATCAACCGATGAATACCCACGTGTATTCCGTGGTGAAGGTGAGGTGACCTTTACAGGTGCAGGTTTGGTAGTGACTGAGGGTGAGGTCTTAGTATCTGATTTCACCGGCAATTACACAAGACAAATTGCTAACAATCATTCGTTTACAGGAGTTGGAACATTCTCTGGTGCTGGTCAATTCGTTGGTACTATCACGAGTGGTGAAACAATCTCAACTTGTGTTAATGACACTATATCAGAATCCTCTGAAATATGTGCATTGTCAGGCTCCAATCCTCTAACATAC
This sequence comes from Candidatus Thalassarchaeaceae archaeon, assembly GCA_963581345.1. Taxonomy (GTDB): domain Archaea; phylum Thermoplasmatota; class Poseidoniia; order Poseidoniales; family Thalassarchaeaceae; genus MGIIb-Q1. The sequence continues at coordinate 6,376 of CAUZNH010000003.1, forward strand.
TTATTCTCCGGGACTTTTGATGGTACTGGAAAAGTTACTGCAAATGGTTCAGTTGATTACACTGCAACATTATACCGTGAAACACTTGTTGGGAATGGTATTTTCTTTACCGATGGCACCGATGAAAGTCTAGAGACATATGGCACAATCAACGGTAGTGGGACATTCAGCGGCGCTGGTATATTCAACGGCCCAATGGTTGAGCCCGGTTCATTCCACTTAGTTGATGCCTTACCTGGTTCATACCGTGTGTACGTCATTCTTCCAAATGGAAACATTACTAGATTAAGCACTCCACTTGAAGTTGATACAACTGCGACGAGTGGCGTTGAATTACGCCTCCCAGGTTCTTGGCTTGATGGTGAACTAGTTTGGTTCAATGGAGACCCAATTGCAAATACTGAACTGTACTTAACAGAAGTAAGCATTGATGAAGAGGCTACTGAGCCTTGCACTGAGGTTATATTTGCCCCATGTATCATCTATACTGATGAGAACGGTTCATTTGGTTATGGACCGTTACCTGACGGTTCATACGAGGTGGTAATGGATGCTGATGGAGACGGATTCAACGAATGTGTCCCTTGGAGAACTCCAGCTACAGTACAATTCTGTGATGGTCGGGCGTCAATTGCTGCTACAATTGACCCGACGAACTTCACAATGGCAAGCAATGACCTTGCGGTTCCCATGCATTTTGACATGGAATTCACACTAATGAAAGATCTTGGCGGAGGCACAGTTGAACCAATTACTGATGAAATTATTAATTTCCATAGTGTGTTGTTAACGGAAGATGAATATGTAGAGTCAATTTATGACAATGAATCTGGTACTTATCGTGTTGAATTACCGGAAGGCGAGTGGATAGCCAACACATCTTCAGATGGTGAATTGATGCTATGGGAAGAATTTGAGTTAACAGAGGATACCACTGACGTTAGTTGGATACTAAGGAGAAGCATCAATGTTACCGGACAAATTCTTGTTGAAACAGGAAAAGAGGATACACCAGAAGAAGGAGTTCCAAACATTGAGGTTAAGTTCCAATGGGGTGGTATTACAACTTCAGTCCAAACTAGTTATGGAGCAGAAGCAGGTAATTTCTCAGTATTCTTGCCTGAAGGTATAGAAGTAAATATGACAACAATATCAATTGCCAATCAAATGTCAAATGGTACTAACTTTATGGTGACAGATGATGTTTCACCAGTTATTCTTCGTGTAGAGGAAGGTTTAGGGGTAGATGGTATTCTTTACTTATTTGAGAATCAAACTGCCTATTCACCAAATGTTCCAGGGTTCGCTGAAGTACAATTGCACGGATATCAGATTGATAGAGGCGTACATTGGTATTTTGATATTGACCCTGAAACTGGGCGTTTTTCACCGAAGTTGATGCTTGGTAATTGGACATTAGATGTCTCAGATGAGAGACTAAATGTTGATGAAATACAATTAGAAGTATCTAATTCAAACATTCAGCAACTTTCTCATGTAGAGTTGATAGCAATGCCAGATAATGTCACAGTGGATATCTCAGCATTCTTGGACCATTCACTTGATGGGAACAGCAGTAATGGTACATTTGTGGATCTTAATTTCGCATTCGTGCCGATTTCTGGAGGTGGGGTTGGTACGAGACTGAACATCACTGCAGATGAGATGTCAAATGGTCATATCCTTACTTCACTGCACCCAGGGGTCTACACAATCGCAATTGATGCGCAAGACAAGGTTAACGGTTCAGACTTTGATACAGTTCTTCTCGACAACGAACTAATCCTTGAACTAGGATTAGGCAACACCACAACAGAGTATGCCGAGTTAATCCTCGAACCGTTGTGGAAGTTAGAAGCAACTCTAATTAATCAATCAGGTGGTATTCTAGACAATAAGACAGTGGTCTTTAATTCGGTTGATTCAGATGATACATTCCAAATAACTGCAGATGAAAACGGCACAATTTCAGATTATATTCCTGAAGGTGATTGGGTGGTCATAGTTGACCGAACTTTGGTTGCGGATACCTACGAACAATTCAGGGCTGTCATTACTGCGGATGAAACATCATCGCGAATAGGTTTGACGTGGCGCTCATTGGAATCTGCTGAAGTAGCAATCCATCTGTCTGAAGGCGATACAGGAGATCCATTAACTGGTTTCTCAATGATTGCAAACAGTTCAGATGGATATGGTGAGGTAGTATTACCATTCACAAATGACCAGGGAGACATGGTCGGTTACCTGTTCCCTGGTAACTGGGTGGTTTCATTAAACCGCACCGAATCAATGGATAGGTGGGTGTTGGAGGATCAACAACTAGCAACATTGTCTGCTGGCCAAAATGTGTCGGACATTAACTTCTCAGTGGAGCATTGGGTTACCCTTGGGGGGAATCTGTTCTGGGACTTGGATTCTGATGACGAGTACGATTTCAACGAAGGCGTTGAAGGTGCTAATATTACCGTCTCAGGAGGCGGCCTTGATGCACCTGTGAACTTGACTAGTTCTGCTTACGGCACATGGTCATTATTTGTCCCATCGCAGAACAATTACTCTATTGAGGCATCACAACTTGGTTTCTCTTCAGTGTCAATTGTTGCACAAGTATCTACCATTTCTAACTCTACTGATCTTGAGTTAACAGCAGGTAATGTGACTATTTCTGGAGTTGTTGATTATGTGCAAATGGAAGTTTGGGATGAGTTCTCAGATGATGTTGTTCTAATTTTAATGCCAGCTTCCGGAATTGAGAGAGATACTCGTACACCTACCAAGGTGATGGCTAACGATGGCTCTTGGGATGGTGAGTGGACTGCTGATGTTGAACCAGGTGATTGGGTACTTTCTGCAAAGGTTGTTGATGAAGGAATTGTCGGAATCACAGTTGTTGAGGCTGATGTCCATGATGGAGCACAAATGAACTTGACTATGATTCAAGGAGGCACCCTTGTCCTCAGCACGAACTGGATTGACTTTGATGGTGTGAGCCATAATTTGAGTGAGACTAATGTTGCTGGCGCAGAAATAATTGGTTCACCAGAAATAAAGGTGACAATCCTTGGAGTTATCAGTTGGAACGAAACAGTTGACTCAAACGGTCAAATCAACTTCTTGTTACCTGGTGGAGACCTTTACATTGATGGCGTATTTGAGACCAATGAGCGAGGAATGACAATGGTTTACCGAACAGGATTGACTAGTTCTATTTCCGCTCAACAAGAAGCACCTTCAGCGACCCTCAATTACAATCGTGTCCTTGAACATTCAATTGATTTCAATATATCATCAGTTAGTGGCGCAGAACAAACAGAAGATGATTACGACGAAGTTAACGCATTGTATGAGAATGCAACCGATTATCAAGTGATTGAGTTCACTGTAAACTTAACTTACAACGGCAATGAAGCCTTTGATGAGTATACAGTAGGCACAGTCTTTGACGCAGAAGATGTAGATTACTGGAATATTGAGTTCTATAATGGGACATATGAGAATGGTACAGAAATATGGAGTGAGTCAACACCTGTCATTCTAGGTTTGGATGGTGAGAATTTAACATCTATCCGCATGCGTATCACAACAGCCGATGTTGAGAACGCACAATCAATTTCTGGCGGACATATCATCAAACTTCGAACGACCCATTCAACGGGCACATTCAGCGAATATGTTCTAACAATTCACATCCCTCAGATCTACTCAATAGAGGTCGTTTCATCACCTGAAGATACAATCGGAGTTTTCCCGGGTGAAGAGAAGCGAGTTGAATTCGTGATACAGAATACAGGTAATGGTCAAGACATACTTGGGTTTGAAATTGACACCACATGGTTGCCAGAAGGATGGAGTGCCACAGGACCTAGTGAATCACCTTGGGCACATGGAGAAGAGCGAATATACTCGTTCACTATCTTTGCACCTGCTGATGCTGATACAACCCCGTTCTCACTTTCTGTGAATGTCAATAGTTCTGATGGTACAGCATATGACCCGATTGAAATACAGGTTAAGGCTGCAAAGCCAATTCTGAATTTCGTCATTGATAATACGGGCACATTTAATGGTGAAAACCCGGTTAAAGATAAAAGCAATAAAATGATTGTTTCAGTTGAAAACACTGGTCTTGTGGGTGCTAAAAACATACGAGTTAATATTTCAATTGAAGGATATGACGGTATTTTCATCCTTTCAGAAACACAGGATATTCCTGCTGATAGTTCGGTTGAATACGTCCTCTTCATTGATTTAGATGGTATTGGCATTGGTAAGCAGAATTTCGTATTTACTTTACAGAGTGAGTTCGGCCTCGATTTAGATGAAGATTCAGATGATAGTATCACAAGATCGTTGAAGGTTGCTACGCCACCACCTGAATCAGTCAATATTTGGGTCCCACTGCTAATCATTGCGGCTTTCGTACTCGGATTCTTTGGATTCCGAAGAATGCGTGATTCCATCAGCGGTCAGATGCCTTTCTGATGAAATATGAGGTTTGCCCGGTTGCAGAACCGTGAGCAAGTAGCCCCAAACGCCGAAGAGTGCATTTAGCACCCCATTGACCGGAGCATAGGTGAGACTGTGATACCGGGTTTGGAGGGTGTTGAATTTCTGCCTGAACCAGAAGATCCGCGGATGCTTTCCACAATTGACCCTGGTGCACCTGGATACCCAGCAGAAGCGTATGGTATGCCCAGTGATATGGATCCGCAGGCTTGGAAGGAGGCGGATGCAGTAAAACCAACGAAACTACCTTTCAATCTGCCTTGGGGCTTATGGATGGTAGTAGGTTTGATTGTAACCATGTTAATCAGTTATAGTTCATTAATAGGCTATTTAGATAAGTTTATTCCAGAATCAGAATGGGCTTATGAGAATTCTGGAATTCGCACCCTCAACGCTGATGGGTATAGTGGAAAGGGCGTACGTGTTTGCATTGTTGATACAGGAATAGATACAACACATCCCGATTTAGTAGGCGTCAATATTGTTGGATTCAAAGATTTTATCCATGATACTGAAGGTAACCCTCATGATAATGATTTGACACAATCTCATGGCACAATGATGGCCGGAATTCTCGTCGCAAACGGTTCATTCATCGGGGCGGCTCCAAATGTGCAACTGATTGTTGCTGCCGCACTTGGTGCGGATGGTGGCTCAGGCTCAGAGGTTGCTGTTGCGGATGCGATTGAATGGTGCTGGACTACAATGGGCGCAGATATCATCAGTTTGAGCCTCGGTGGGAAGCCTGATCTTGTATCTACATTTGGAGGTAGAACAGAAGGCGCGGTTAGCGATGCGCTTGATAATGGGATATTTGTTGTAGCAGCTGCTGGGAATCATGGCGGAGCAGGTCAAGATTACCCTGATGTTACAGTTCCCGCTAATGTAGACGGTGTGATAGCAGTTGGTGCAGTTCACCGTAATAATTCACTTTGGCAGTTTTCAAGTTCAGGATCACCAACTAATGCCTCAGGTGAAACTAGAATTTGGCCAAATCAGAAACCAGAGGTAGTTGCCCCGGGGGTCGGGATTCATTCAACCTATGTTTCAGAAAGAACTGGGGCAACATGGTCAAGAAGTGATGGGACAAGTGATTCAACAGTCTTCGTTACAGCCGCCCTTGCTTTGATACTTGAGAGATACAATGGTAATCCTGGGCTCAGCCCTACACATCAAGGAGACCGCACACCTATCCAATTAGTGAAGGCCGCACTCGCAGAATCATCAGAGGCTGGGGTTTTCCAGGAACAAGGGGAGCACCATTTGAGATACGGGTATGGCTCGCTCAATGCCGATAGTTGGTCAGACGCTGTCGGTGCTAGACTTTGAGAATAATAAGGTTAAAAACCAACTAATTATTTGATACTTTAATACTATTTTGATACTAAAGCCCCGAGAAACACTCTCGAGCCTATGATATTTTTAACACATATTTGATATTATTGCAATTGCAGTAAGGCGTTTTTTTATAACTGAAGTGCGTCCTCGGCTGTTTTAACCAAGGATTTGATGTCATGGAAATGAATAACCGAACCACAAGTCTTCTGCTAGTTGCTTTATTCGTGATTAGTACAATGACTGCATTAGTCACTTTGACACCCACTGTAGTAGCAAGTAATGAAACTACAAGTGGCACGATTACAGGAACTGAAATTTGGCAGGGTGGACACACTTTGACAGGCGATGTTGAGATTGCACCGGGTGCGAAATTGATTATTCAGCCGGGAACAACAATAACGTTTCTGAATGGGACTTACTTGGATGTGAAAGGAAACCTGTGTGCTGCTGATACATCCTGTGGTGCTAACGGAATGGGTAGTAATTCTAGCAGGGTTACCTTCAGATGGGGGACGCCTGCCAACGAATCAGCAACTGGGCGTTGTTACAAAATGATGAACCCAGCAAGCGGTCAGCCATTGTGGAATGCAGATCCTTCGTGCTTTGAAGGAATTCTAGTACGTGACACAATTGATATATCTGAAACTAGTTTCAATCACGTAACAGTCGAGAATGCGTATGGTATGCCTCGATATGTTGCTGATTTGGGTGAGATTAGATGGGCTGCATTTATTCTCGATGGTGCAAGTCCAACACTTACAGAGATGGCTTTTGACAGCGTCAATACCTCTAGTGTCCTAGTTCTTAATTTAGCATCCCCAACATTCAATGGTGGGTCTTTTGAAGTAGGTTCAGACGAGGTTATTTCAAGCCTAGCAGGGAATGCAGTGCAAACTTATGGTGCAGGAAGTCCGAGTGGGCCAGTACGTTTCCTAAGCCCTATTTTTACTGGTACTGAGAATGGTTGTTCTTCAGAGGACAACGGACGTCACGTTCTTTGGGCTCAGAAGTCATTCACTAACATTGACCACGGAGTCGTGGCAAGTGGCGATTATGGCTACAGATATACTGATTCAGCAGGAATAATTTATGCTAATTCTATTCAGACTGATTGTACGGGTATTGATATCAATGGCCGTAGATCTATCTCAAACACAGACTACAAAGTAGAGGTCAATAGTAACTCAATTACTACTGGCGACAATTCTCCATTAACCGTTTACGATGCTGCATATGCTCATGTTGAAGGAAATGTGATGAGTGGTGCAGAAGAAGGTTCTGGAATCCAAGTGGTTTCATCTTCTGGTGCAGCTGGTGTTGTTACCCAGGTTAGAATCACAAACAACGTTATTGGACCAATTACTGGATATAACGGGATTTGGGGGGTTGGTTACTTTGACATGACAATTGACAATAATACCTTTCAGGACATTAATCGCGAATCAGTAATTGTTGGAGAATATCACTTTCAAGACTCTGGTTGGTCACTCACTGGACCCGCTCCTGCTAGAGCAACTATCAATGACAATGTCATCAACAATGTTTTAGGAAGTTGTTCGTCATCAACTGTTTGGGATGAAGAGTTTGCATGCCCTGCTTTCCACGTTTTCCGTGCTAGCGCGACTATCAAGCGAAATACAGTGACAGGAGTTGCAGGTGATGCAATTCGTGCAATTGGTTCACTTATTGATGTACAAGATAATGATTTTTCAGTCGGTGGACAAGGTGCAAAAATTGTTGACCACGAGAATAAATATGCTTCACTTGCCTTCTTCTCAGGAAATCAATGGACCAATGTTTCAGATATTGTTTACAACATCACCAAGAGTTCTGTAACTGTTCAGTCCGAGACAATCCCACAAACAACTAGTCCAAATGCAAGCGTGCCAGTCCAGTTGATTTGGGATAAAGGAGAGGCCTTTGAGTCCAATAATTGGGATAATCAAGTGCTTCTTCCACCTACTACGTCAATCCCTCCAGTGGATTTCCCCCTGTCTTTACAGGCGGTAAATAATTCCACGGTTTTCACATTTGCAAACATGTCTGGATTGACCCTTAGTAAAATAGAAATTGGGGCATCTCCAAGTCCGTGGTCAGTTCAAGTCCGAGAGGCGGCTTTAGTTCGTATCAGGGCTACTGTTGGTGGTGTAAGGGTGCCAGATGCAACAATTCTGATAGAGGATGCTCACGGTAATGACCTTTACAATATGCAAACAGATACACAAGGATTTGCTCCTTGGGTTGCATTACCATCAGATTTCCATCTTGATATAAGAGGGAATGGGAATAATCCGGATGGATTTGCTGATGATGTCGGCGAAGATTCTTGTGCAGACGGAATTGATAATGATGGAGATTTATTGTACGATTTGGATGACCCTGATTGTAATGCTGCAGCAGGTACTAGAGAATTGTCAAAATACTTCGTGACAGCGTACAAGTTTGGTAAAGGATACCATAAGTCATCATTTAATCTCACAGGAACTTATGAGGACACTCTTGCAATGACTAATCTAAAGCCAACAGCCGTTGTTACTCAAAGTGACGGTCACTCATTTATTCGCAACATCAACTTCACTGGATATGCTTGGGATGGAAATATTGGAACTGGTGTATTTGGTACCGATGAGCAAGCTCAGTGGGAGCAACAAGGCGTAGTTCAGAGAATTGAAGTCAAGACACCGGATTCAAGTTCATGGGTTGATGTTCGTTATGCCGTAGATGACAGTGGTTCAAACGGCGAAGTAACTCGTAATAATCGCCCATTCAAAAACTGGCACTTTGAGTATGATATGGCTGACCAACCTGAAGGCGATTATACCTTTGACTTCAGGGCTTATGATGGGGTTGATTACAGTCCTATTGTGACGAAAACCATCAAATTAAACACAAATCCTCCAACAATTAACGTAGCATCTCCTGTAAACGGTTCAACGCATAATTCTGGAAAAGTTGTCTTTTCTGGCAGTGCAAGTGACGCTTACAATGGAGCACTTGGAAGTGATATTCAAGAGATTCATTTCCGTATGTCAAGTCCTACTTGGATAACTACGACCACTAGTACCACTCGCCCTCTTGACTCAGAAGGTAACCCGATTGGTGCACTTTCAGAGTGGTCTTGGGAATGGGACTTTTCAGTCATGCCAAGGATTCGCGAAACATGGACTTTCGTAATTTGGGCGTCTGATTCAGGTTATTGTCTAGAAGACATTGACACTTGTGATACTGTAACGCTAGAACTTGATATTGACAACAGCAACGCGGCACCAGTTATCTCGCTACTTGCTCCATACGAAGATGAAACGATATCAGCAAGCCATGATACTGTTATTTCTGGAATAGCTCGTGATACAGATGGGGAAGTGAGCCGAGTAGAGATTCGTATCAGGGACCCTCAAGATGCACTTCGTGAATTGCCAAATGCACCACCATATGTGACTGTGATACAATCTAATGGTCTATGGAGTACCACTTGGGATACTAGTAATATGGTTCATGATTTCCATTATCTCATCAGTGCACGTTCATTTGATGGCCATTCATACAGTGAATGGGTTGAGGTTGAAGTGATTATTCACAATCCATTAGATGCAGATAACCGTGCACCAACTTTCAACTCAACAGGTTGGGTTGGGGAAGTGGTTATCTTCTGCGAAGAGGGTAGTCAAGCCCTTGACAGATGCGGGAATGGTGGAAGTATAGTGCTACCACCATATTTCTCTGATGCTGATGGTGATTCACTTGACTACGATGTATTTGATGACCCGGAAATAATTGCTAACAGTGATTTGCAGCATGATGAATTATGCGCAGATTTGATTTCGATTGATATTTTTGGCAGAGTAACATACGATCCTGTTGGAATGTCTTTCCATACTACAGATATCGATTTGTGGTCATGTGAGGGAATGAAATTTATGGCTAAGGATGCCTCTTCCAGTGCATATACAATGAATATTGACTTTACTGTACGGGCTGTTTCATTTAGTGTTGAACGAATAGATGGGGTTTCCGAGATTACTGCTGGTGATACGGCTATCTTCACCGGGCAAGGTCGTCCTGGTGTAGAAGTGGTCGCTCGTTCATCCATTACAGGTCTTCGTCTAAACAATACCATTGTTGGTGAAGATGGGGTCTGGCTGATGAATGTGCAGAGCAATAAGTTAGAATCTGGATTGAATGAAGTGACCTTTGAATACGATGGTGATTCAACAGGACAGTCTGTTTCAGTACAAGTTGGTGCTTCTGCTTCAGAGAGTGCATTAGGTTGGGTTCTTTGGGCAGTCTTGGCCCTAGTTGTCTTAGCTGGACTTGGGGCTGTATTCATGTTCTTCTTCGTGGAGTTTGAAGATGAGTCGGGAATTGGAGATATTGAGGCACAAGAAACAGTAGAAGAGGACCCATATGCTTGGGGTAAGGCATCAACTGAGGCAGAGGCCCAAGCGGCTACTGCCCCGCCAGTTGCTGAACCACAGCCCACCTACCCTGGTTGGAAGTGGGATCCAGAGACTAACCAGTGGATACCTGAATAGTGAGATAATTCGGATCGGTAAGGCGAAACTATTGAATGGTTGCAGGGATCTATTACATTAGGAGATGATAATTATGGTGGTAACAAAACCGGGTGTACAGGAAAGAATCTTACTACACCTACGTGATTTTGGCGATTATTCAAGCAAGGTTGAAGTTCCGTTTGCTTTGTCTCAGATGGGTATCGCAAACGCGGTTGCAATTGCCCGCAGCAATGTCCCTAGGGCAATTGCTGGGCTTAAGGACCAAGGTTTGTTGGTTGAAAGGCAGACTCACGTCACAGGTGTTACTCGGAAGCGCAAAGCATACTTCCTAACGGATTCAGGAATGATTGTTGCAGAAGAGACTTGGGAGAGACTTTCTAGCCACCCTGTGAGGCTAATTGGCCAAGAAGGGAGCACAAGTAGCACAACATTAGCAAAGGCGATTGAGAGTTCACCATTTTCTATTAGGGCGGTAGATATTATCCGCTATATGGATGACAACGGCCTTGTTGATTTGCGTCCTTTGAATCCAGAGTTAATTGAAAGGGATTTGTCAAAACACGTTGAGAAACAACTAGTAACTTCTTTAGAGGATTTACCTAGATTACGTAGTTTTTATGGCCGCGATACAGAAGTAAAAACGATGGTTGATTTGCTTGATGCTCGGTCAACAACAATTCTAGTTCCAGGGATAGCAGGGATAGGTAAAACCGCTCTTGCTGGTAAATTGATAGAGACCTTCACACATAAGCGCAATCTGCTATATCACAGAGTACAAGATTGGGAGGGTTCGAGAGCCTTCCTAGAGGCTTGTGGTGAATGGTTGGCAGCCATTGGCAACGATTCATTGTCAGACTATCTAGCTGCTACTCCAGTGCCAGTAGCGCAAATGTCAGTTGACTTGATTGTGGATTCACTCACAGATGTTCCAACCATCATCATCATTGACGATTTGCATAAGGTTGCAGATGATATTCTGTACGCAGTCATTAGAGGATTAACTCAACGAATGGATGACTTAGATGAAACTGGTTTGATTCTGTTTTCACGGTCATTTAAATCAGTCGTCCCATTAAGGGATGCAGAAGGTAAAATCACCACATTAGTGGTTCCTTTGGATGGATTAGATAGGGATGCTTGTAGAAATTTACTACCATCGCTAGAGCCAGTTGATGAAGTGACCTACCAGCACATCTACGGATTGTCTAGAGGTCACCCACTTATTCTTAATTTGATTAATCGTGGTTCTATTGGGACTACATTTTACGAAACGTTGGAAATGTATGTTGAACAGGAAATTTTCAGTAAACTATCAGGTGCTGAAAAGCGATTACTTGGTGCACTAGCAGTATTCAGGGAGCCAATGCCTTTGGAAGCATTAAGTGGCCATGATTTAGAAACAGATTACCTCGATGAGTTAGTTGAGAAGGGATTGGCTAGGCAGGCTGATTCGGAAATGTACGACGTTCACGATTTGATTCGTGAATTTTTAACTCGTTCACATGACTCTGCTACAAACATGCAATTGCATGCAAAGGCTGTAGATTGGTATCGCACACGTAGAGAACGTCCTGAAGAACAAATTGAATTCCTATTCCACTTATCTCAGGCGGGAGACTCAGATGAATTAGGTGAAGCCCTCGCTACTACCGGCACAGAACTAGTTCAAGCAGGCCACATGGAATTGTTTTCAATTCTTGATTCTGTTGACAAAGATTCTGTTGATGATTCAGCATGGCCGGTAATTCTTGAACTTCGTGCCAATATTCTTTCAATGCAAGGTAACTGGTCAGATGCCGAATCGTATTACAATGAAGCAATTGAAATGCTAGGTTCTAGCAAAAAAGAGGAATTGATTCGAGCACGAATTAAATCCAGTCTAGCAGATATTTCAGTTACGATTGGTAAAGCCGATGAAGCACTTGCATTGCACAAAGAAGCATTGGAGTCATTCATCAAACTAAACGATCCTAGAGGTGCGGCTAGGACTTACAACAACATGGGTTACATCTACCGCCGCCAAAGAAATGACAAGCGGGCCTTGGAGGTTTACGCTAATGTTGAACAACTTCTAGAATCTGAAGATGACCCTGAGTTAGTGGAATCACGGATTAAACTAGCATCTGCATTCCTTGAGATGGGGGAGAATGACAGGGCTAAAGAACATGCCTTCTTGGCCTATGATGAGACAAATGAAGGGGGCAGTGCAGCCCTTCAAGCAAGATCCCGAGCCGTGTTGGGTAGATACTACGCCAAGACCGGCGACCGTGAACTAGCACTACATCATTACACAGGGGCTTTAGATGGTCTATCCGAAGAGAGAGATCATCACGCAGAAGTTGAAATTACCTTGCTATTGGGCGAGGTTTTGGTGGATGCGGGACGACGGGATGAAGCAATGGAATGTTACCG
>CAUZNH010000004.1:0-16162 GCA_963581345.1 Candidatus Thalassarchaeaceae archaeon
TGATTCTCGGCGTAATGAGTTTGAGTCTTGTCATCGTGATGTTGAACAATGTCACACTAAATGTAGCACTTCCAAATCTTTCTACTAGCCTTGGCGCTGATAATTCTGAATTGCAATGGATAATGGATGCATATGCCCTTGTATTTGGTGGAACCCTTCTTGTGATGGGGGCATTGGGTGATAGATTTGGCCGTAAGGGCGCCTTACAGGTTGGATTGGTAATAGTTGGAGTTGCATCTGCTTGGACAGCATTCTTTGCTGATTCATCCACTGATGTCATCCTCGCCCGAGCAACGATGGGGTTAGGAGCGGCATTGGTAATGCCATCTACATTGTCAGTCGTATTGGTCGTCTTCCCTCCTAATGAACGCGGGAAAGCCATTGGCATTTGGGCTGCGATGGCAGGAATTGGTGCCCCTATTGGCCTGCTTGTTGGTGGTTGGGCAGTTGAAAATTACAATTGGGAAATGGCGTTCTTGATTAATGTCCCAGTCATTCTCATCGCCTTAGTTGCGGGTGCAATTATTGTACCTCGTTCAAAGGATGAACAACAACGCCCTCTTGATGGTGGCGGGGCAATTTTATCGGTACTTGTTCTCGGATCTCTTCTGTATGGAATTATTGAGGGGCCTAGCCAAGGTTGGACCGATATTCGAGTGGTCGGTGCTTTTGCCACCTTCTTCATTACAATCCTCTTATTTGTGTATTCGCAAAAGAAAGTTGAATACCCTCTCCTACCTTTAGAATTCTTCAAGGACAAGAGGTTTACAATTGGTCTAATCGCTATTTCAATGGCGTTCTTTGTTATGTTCTCATTCATGTTTATGCAAATGCTACACTTCCAATTAGTACGAGGTCATTCTCCTTTATCGGCTGCCATTCGCTTTCTTCCTTTGCCGTTTGGTTTGATGCCAGCGGCAGCCAATAGCGATAGATTAGTTGCGAAATTCGGTCGGCCAAATGTAATAGCCACTGGTTTATGTCTCGTGGCAGTGGGATTATCCCTCTTTACCTTGGTAAATATTGATACCAGTTATCCACAAATTGCTGCAACATTCTTCCTCCTAGGATTGGGTATTGGATTGACCATGGCTCCATCAACAACAGCAGTGATGGATTCCATTCCCGAATCCAAAGCGGGTGTTGGTAGTGCTACAAATGATTCGAGTCGAGAAGTCGGTGGTGCTCTTGGGATTGCGATAGGGGGCAGTATACTCAATGAGATTTACCAATCGTCAATCACCATCCCCGCTTCGGCATCTGCGCAATCCAGTGTGATTCAGGAATCATTTCCTGCGGCGATGACGGTTGGTCAGCAAATGTTAGCGGCTGGGAATCCAGAAGGTGCATTGCTGATTGCATCTGCTAGAGAATCTTTCATAGAAGGAATGGTTGGAGCCTGTATTGTTGCAGCCATCGTAGCGTTATTAGCCGCAATCATTGTCAAATTGAAAATGCCAGACGATGATGTGAGTGAGGAAGAATGAATGATGAAAAACACTACTTGATTTTTGCTTCATTCGCTAATTATCTTGTAAAAGCACAAGAAATCCCTCAATAATTGATGGTGCAAATCCGAGCACACACACTTCTGAACCAGCAATTAGGCTAGCATGATTCCCCATTTCTCCTGCTAAATCGTAAGCCCCTGCTTTTCCAAGCCAACTTTTTGAATCTAGTAACTCACCAAATTGATTATCGGTTAACTGGTTAATTTCAACCGTTGCATGTTCAACAGAGGATTTCTCCTCCCAACTATCTCCTTTCCTAATCAGAAGGGTGGTTCCAGACCAAACATTGTGCCTTCTTCCATTTAGCCTAAGTAACATTCCAGCTGCAGAGGCACGGTCAATTGGTTGGCCTAATGACTGCTGTAAATCATCAGGATCTTCGACTAGGGTATCTGCTAATAAAATAAAATCTGGGATTTCAATTTCTCCTATCTGTTGAATTGCAATTTCAATCTTAGCCGATTCAACTTTTGATGCTAGAATTTTTTGCACTTGACTTCTCACATCTAAGCCACTTGGCGGTAGTTGCTCATCACTGAGTAATCCTGCCGCACTAAAATCAACGAAATCAGCATCAAGTCGCACTTTTAGCCATTCATATCGGCGGCTTGAGGCACTCGCAAGGTGCACTTTGCAACGGCTCATCAACTACACGGGATGGGGAGCGCGTTTATCATGCGGACCATTGTAGGCGGGAGCGGGGAATAAGAGTGAGCGGTGCACAAGAACGGATTCCAACCTACATATCGGGACTTGATGAGAATATGCAGGGGGGTATCCCTAAAGGCCATATCGTGCTTCTTGCAGGAGTATCAGGCTCAATGAAATCAAGTTTGGGTTTCTCTATGTTGTACAACGCCGTGATGGAAGGAAAAACCTCAGGTATCTATGTGACTTTAGAACAAGGAAAGGACAGTTTGGGAACTCACATGGCAGGAATGGGGATGGATGTTCAAGACCCACGTGTCCGAAGTAGCATCGCGATTATTGACCTGGCAGATCTTCGAGTTCAACTAGATTCACAGGGTATGTCAGAAAGCGTAGATTGGATGGGACAACTCATCAAGCAATTAGCTAACTACCGTGATAGCATCGGCTTTGAGGTGGTTGTTTTTGACAGTCTTGGCGCATTCTTTACACTAACCAAAATGGAAAACCCTCGTGATGAAGTATTTCGCTTCTTTGAAGCAATCCGTAGAATGGGGTTGACTGGAATCGTTATCTGTGAAATGATGGGTGAATCAAAGAATCAGTATGGTGAGTTTGGAATTGAAGATTATCTATCTGATGGTGTAATACATCTCACAATGGAGAGGACTGGTGATATTGTGGAGAGGAAGGTCTCCATCGTTAAAATGAGGCATACAAACCACGTTCTTGGCTACCAACCATATCGCTGGGACTCTAGCAACAGTCGATTTACAGTAAACTGAACATTGATGGAAAACCATCGTGAATTGGTAATTCACTCTACAGTAACTGATTTCGCAAGATTGCGGGGTTTGTCTACATCTCTACCAAGTTCAACTGCTACATGATATGCTAACAATTGTAGTGGTACCACAGTCAATAATGGTGACATCACACTATGAGTAGCCGGCACAGCAATGGCAATATCTGCTTCCATCGCCGCTTCATCATCACCTTCATCATGAATAAGAATAATCTTCGCTCCCCGCGCCTTACACTCCTGCACATTTGATAGGGTCTTGTCTCTAAACTTGTCATTAGGACATATCACAACGACTGGGCTGCCCTCCTCAAGCAAAGCAATTGGTCCATGTTTCATTTCTCCTGCAGGGTATGCTAGACAAGGGATGTAAGCGACTTCCATCAATTTCAGCGCGCCTTCACGAGCCACTGGTGCAGAAGCCCCTCGCCCAAGGAAGAGCACGTGAGGAGCATCCTTCACTGCCTCAACAGCTTCCATGATTGGCCCAGTATCTTCTAGATATTTCTCTACCTGATTTGGAATTGCATTCAACGCTTTTACTACCTGTTTACCATCTCGTTTAGAGAGGGTCCTAGCACGTCCAATTTGTAAACTGAAAATTGTCAATGATGCAACCATATTAGAGAATGCTTTGGTAGACGCAACTGCTTGTTCTGGTCCGGAGTGAATATACACACCGCGGCCACATTGCCTAGCAATTGATGAGCCAACCACATTGATGACGCCCATCACTGTGCCACCCTTTAGTTGGATCTCCTTCACTGCCGAAAGGGTGTCTGCAGTCTCTCCTGACTGACTTACTGCAAGGTAAAGCGATGATGGAGAGATTACTGGATTATTGTAGCGGAATTCGCTCGCAACATGCGATTGAGTTGGCACTCTAGATAACTCTTCAATCGCTAATCTACCAACTTGACAAGCGTGTAGAGCAGTGCCGCAACCAATTAATCGGATATGTGAAATATGTAACAACTTTTTTGCTGATAAATCTAAGCCACCTAACTTTCCATTACCTTCTGATAGAAGGGTTCTTCCTGAAATACATTGACGAAGAGATTCTGGTTGTTCATATATCTCCTTTAACATGAAGTGGGGGAAATCACCCAATTCAGCTTCCCCCCAGCTCTCCTCAATTGTAGTAACTGTTGCATCAGAACTAGCACCATCAAGCCGTGAAGTTTGAACACCCCCTGCTGTTAACACTGCTAAATCGCCATCTTCTAGGAAAATCACTCGTTGAGTATGTGGAGTGAGGGCATGTGGATCACTGGCGATAAAAGTCTCACCATCCCCTACCCCTACAACCAAAGGAGACCCGTTTCTTGCACAAACTATCATCTCTTCATGCTCAAACAAAGCGCACAATCCCCAAGTTCCTCGTGTTTGTCTCAAAGCACGGCGTACTGATTCTAGAGGAGATAATCCATCACTTCGAGCCCTTTGAATCAAGTGGGCTAAAACCTCAGAATCAGTTTCAGACCGGAGTGTTACTCCTTCAGCGATTAACCAATTCCTCAGAGCACGTGAATTTTCAATGATTCCATTGTGGATGATTGCAACGGTTCCATCTTCCGATAGGTGAGGGTGTGCATTTTCCGTTGTAACTCCACCGTGAGTTGCCCAACGAGTATGTGCAATTCCGCAATTCCCATTCATGTCCTCAGGTAAGATTGACTCTAGATTTGCTACTCTCCCGATACATTTTAAATGAGATATTTTAGAATTTAAAATCGCAATTCCGGCGGAGTCATAGCCGCGATATTCAAGTCGCCTTAATCCGTTTATCAACAGGCTGGTTGCTTGCTGGTTTCCAATATATCCAAAAATTCCACACATAATAAACACCTCACAGATTTATTCGCTCCGAGCATACAGGACATTGTACATGCTTCAATTCAATAGATTTGACCTTGAAGTTTGCACCACATTCACAGATAACATCAATCTCAGGGGGAGGGGGTAGAGTTCCTAGTTCCATCGGAGTAGGAGGCGGTGGTAATTCACCTTCTAATTCTGAGGGTGAAGGCGGCGGTGGTAATTCTTCAGATTTTGGCCCTGCTGCTTTGCGGCGCTCTTGCCGCCTTTTTTGCCGCCGAGTGGTGCCATCTTCTTCCCCATCTTCATTATCAATAAAATCAGTTTTACTGGCATCTGCTCCAATTGATTCTGAAGTATTTTCATCCTCAATATCAACTATATCGGACTTTTCTGAAGAATCAATATGTTGAGACTCATCTTCTTCGATTATACTTACATAATCTTCATCAACATCAATGACCTCTTCATCATCTTCAATTTCAACTGTTAATTTTGGACCTTGTCTACGGCGATGAGTGATTATCCCTGCAGACGCCAAGAATATCAGCAAACAGCCAACCGTTAAAGCGGCTCCCACAATTCTCACAGCCAATGTAAAGGTGCTAGCATCTAGGCCAGTCCAAATTCTAATTCTATCAAGTATGCCGTTATTCGATAGATCTAGTGCACTGTCATCAATAAGCATCCTAGCTCGCCAATCTTGAGTTGGCGAGAGGTAAAACAGGTGAGTTTCTCCAGCAGTGTCAGAACGCCCAACGCTCATCAATTCACCTTCACCTAGTGGAGTACCAATGATCGTTTGATTCGCTTCAATAATTGAGTAGACAATTTGGCGCCCTGACGGACCAACTGAATCATGGAACATCTGGATTCCACGATTGGTTTTAACGAACTGAATCATACCCATTCCTGGCGCTGACAGATTTACCGTATCTTGAGTTTGCATACTGCTGTCAGCTCTGACAACTACTAGGGTGGCGTCTTGGCCTGTTCCCTCTCGCCATGCCATCACTACTACATCCGTACCTTCACTATCAGGGAGAATTGCTAACTCGTTTATCGTGGTTTGGTCACCCACGGCAATTTTGAATGACCAGTTACCAATGCCCAATCTACCATGGGCATAGAAGGTTCCAACCCTCTCAACACCGGTTTCATCGTCTCGGTTTGCTTGATAGGTGATGTGAGTCCAATCATCACCATTTGCCACTTTTACACTGCCTTCTCTGTTAATTGGTGGCTCTAAATCAGACACTATATCTTCAGTCAAGTTCCAAGATTCGCTATCAAGAGGGGATTCTGCTGCAAGAAGGAAAATAGATGTTTCATCATCGTAAGTTCCACTCGTGAATAAATCTCGATGATAGCCACCAATCAGCGCTTCGCCACCATTTACTGACAAATCAATTCCCCAATAAGTCCCCTCTGCTAACATCAGAGAGGGCAACAAATCCATTTTTGCCGTAGAAGTGCATGAAAGGTCAACAGATGAGAAAGTTAGGGTTGAAAGAGTAACACCGAATTGGTCGGTGTATAGACGAGTCCAACTCACATAAGCACTATCTGATTCACCATTATCTATTGTGAATTCACCTGCCCAATCATTTTCTAATTCAAGGCAAGTTATGAGTTCATATTGAGAATTAATTCGGTGTACCCAAAGTGAGGAACCCTCACCTGTGAACATCAGATTTTCTCCCCTAAGCCCGAAGAAACCGAGTACTTCATGCCCCCCTGGTAGGTCTAAACTTCTTGCCCCTTGTAATTGAGCTTCGTCTACTAGTAAAGTGAACTCAAGTTGATTATTATCTGGATTCAAATCTTGGCCACCTTCAAGGGAAACGGTAGCACGGAATTTCACCAGTCCAGGGTCAAGCGTACCTTCATGTAAAGTGAAAGGAACCTCAACAAAACCAGCACCAGGCACAATGTTTAGACTACGCCCACTCTCCAATGACTCCCACCCTAAGTTACTCCATTTTTCTAAACTGAATGTTGCTCCTGAAGAACCATCTCCAGCTAGGTTTTCAACTCGTATTTCTATGGTAACATCACCGTTTGGATTGGTTACTGATGGTTTGGTAATTGCAGCACCTTGGCGTATTGCAAGATCTACTCCACTAGGCCTGTTGTTGATAGTGAAACTTGTTGAAACCTCATTGTTGTCTTCACGTGATTCATCTTCTTGGTCACCTGGGTCAATGATTACCTCAAGGTTGTGCGAACCTGCTGTAATAGGATAGAATCCAAGATTGATTGCGAGTGATTTAGTTGAATCTAGTTTACCAATTGATTGAATCGCTACTTGCGAGCCGTCATCAATTAAGATAACATCAAAGTTTCGTGCATGAGCATCTCCGCTATTGCGAATTGTGACCTCTGCATTTAGGAAAGAACCCACAAAAGCGTCACTCAGAGGAATACCATTCTCAGTGATAATAATGTCACTAACCGGTTCAAGGTCTGGTGCTACTGGTATATTATCCACATTGATATAACGGTCAATTGGGTCACTAATCCGACCATTATCTGATACAAGTCGAGTGTAAAGCACCCATCCCCCATCATAAACTTCAGTTGAATCCCACGTCGCTGACCATTCTCTTGCATCACAATCATCTCTGTCTGCCTCAACACAAACGTAAGGATATGCAATATTATCTGTCGCTAACTGCCAATCATCAATTGAGCCGATTCGATATTCAATTCTCTGACCATTAACAGCCTTGTATTCACCCTTTAGTTCAACATCTCCAGACACCGAACCATGCCCACTTGGTTCAATAAGAGTTAATGTGGTTTCACCAATTTTATATTCAGCCCATGCAGGTTGTGACCATCTTCCCAAATTATCTAATGCGCGGACTTCCATGTAAAGTCCAGCACCATCATGCCATAATTCAGGAGTGAAATCAAATGTCCAATTGTCAACACCAGTTGCATTTGACCAACCGAAGGCTGTACGATTATTCAGATTTGATTGTCCCACCCAATAGGTGTATCTCGCTGATACTCGAATCGAAACAATACTGTTGTTTGAATCAAATAATTCTGATGTTGGAATAGAAGCGTTGCC
Source organism: Candidatus Thalassarchaeaceae archaeon (assembly GCA_963581345.1). Classification (GTDB taxonomy): domain Archaea; phylum Thermoplasmatota; class Poseidoniia; order Poseidoniales; family Thalassarchaeaceae; genus MGIIb-Q1. Next base: position 7,859 of record CAUZNH010000004.1, read on the forward strand.
ACGCAAACGATAGGTATCACCTACATTCATCCATGTTCCGTTATTTGGTAAATGGAGACTTACCCAACGGCCTGCAGCACTTGGGCTACCACCACCACCATCACCACTCTTTTCAAGAACTTGAACCGCGTCAACCCGCCCAAATCCTTCACTTGCATTCCATGATTGGCCATTTATGGATTCGATTTCATCAACGACAAACTCACTATAATTTTGTAATGCCGATTTTACATCACCAGGTTCGTAAGATGGATTGGCTTGTAAAATCAAAGCACATAATCCCGCTACAACAGGAGTTGACATACTAGTCCCAGACATCTGGGTGTACGAATCGTCCGCTAAAACGGTACCACCGATAGGCCCACTAGCAGCGTGCTGAACAGAGAAAATATCGGTTCCCGGAGCAATTACATCGGGCTTCAACTCATCCCATGAGTCATCATCACCATCATCATTACGTGGCCCATAATTTGAGTAATCTGCAACAACATCATCTGTTCTAACAACTGTATCAACATCATCGGAAGCGGCAACTGCAATACAACGGTCAGCAGAAGCTGGAGATGACACGTAGTTGGCACCATCGTTCCCCATTGCACAAATGGGAACTATTCCAGCATCCCACGCATCATTGACCAAACGTGCCTCAGCATCTGAACCGTTATCACCAGAGTCTTGGCCACCTATTGGTGAGCGAGCCCTACCAAAAGACATTGACATAATATCAATTCCATTACTTGAAGCATTATTTCCCCAATCGGTATTCTTGTTATTGATTGTCCAGTTCATACCAGCAATAGTGTATTGAGAATTTGAGCGCCCAATATCGGTAAACACCTTGACATCAACTAGGTATGCGCCAGGCGCTATCCCAATGTGATTCCTGCTAGCATCGCCCGTCCCAAGTGCAATACCAGCAACATGAGAACCATGTCCTGCTGTATCATCAGGGTCAACTGAACCATCTGATGTTTGGCTGTTCAAAGAATCTGTAGAATCAAAACCAGCCAACCATTTTTGGTCGTCATATGAGTTAGCATCATTATCAGGGTCATCGTTTAAATCATCAAAATCGTTGAGAGAGCGATGTTCATTATCAACTCCTGAATCTAGTATTGCGATAACAACCCCGTCACCGCGAATACCCAACATATCAGCACCACTTGTGTAAGTTTCACTGCTTCTTGCTTTGATAGCCTTGGAGGCAACTACCATAGAGGGAACCATGACATTTTGTTGTTCAATCACTACCACACCATCTAGATGGTAAATATCCATCAATGCGCTTTGAGGCACTTTGTCAACAATTATTGAATCAATTTCTCCAACGGTGAAGAATCTCGCTCCGCCTTCTTCATCGACCCATCCGTGCGAAAGAAGAATTTCTCTGACTTGATCCATTTCTTGTGCTTCTGGGTGCCAAGCAAAATCAATCACTAAGGCAAGAGTTAGTCGGCCATCATCACCAGTTATTGCGGTTGGTGACTGTGATGGATAAACATCTGCTAAGATGTATTGGAGCCTGTCATCCATGCCGTTCCAATCTAAATCCGGGCCGTATCTAAACCACCATTGATGGTCTTCATGACTCCAACTATCATCTGGGATGTCTGGAAGGCGAACAGGAGTTGGACAAATTTCTGTTTGCGAACAGAATAGAGGAGGGAGCCCCTCAACTAGGATTGGTGGTTGTGGTACTGGAGAAGCAGAAGTTGGTGACTCCCTGGATTGGATATCCAGTGAGGGATTTTCATCTGCATAAGAAAAAGTCAGAATGATGCTAGGGGCAAGCATCAACAAGACGAGGAGAACTGCGGTTCTATTAGTCCGGCTTGACAAGAATCAATCCCCCAACGGAGTCTAAGACTCCGGAGTGGGATATAAGCACGATTGCAGTCGGTTTACATCAAAGTTGGTTACTCCATAGGAGTAAATTCTCCAATTTAAGGCCACAACAGATGCTTGCGGCTCTTAGAACAAACCAACTTAGTAACTTCATTGTTTATTTCAACATCTAATTCCGAATCGCACACCGAACACCGAGCGACTTCTGATAACTCCTCAAGCCAAGCCCGTCGAGTCTCTAACTCATCGCCTTCTTCTCGCAATCTTTCCAAGACTTTTGCAGCCTTTCCTGTAAGAGGTTTTTCTGCATCTTCCCAAGGGTCAAATTTGAGCCCACCCATTTTCTTTTTCCGAGAAAATTCTTCTCCCTTTTCAGCAGCGCCTGCACTCGGACCAAGGTCACGGATTTCAGGTTGGGTTGGACCTCCCCTAGCAATTGTTCGACCAAGGGCATAACAGACGAAGAAACCACCGACGTGAGCTAGGTGAGCAACTGATGATGTCCCTGTCCAACCGCCATACAACATACCGACTTGAACAATTTCTAAACCTACTTTCAAAAGTGCAATCAATGACACCGGCCACTTGCGAATTAACACTAGAGGAAACTCAATTTCATCTCTTGGCCAACACGCCAAATAGGTCCCCAGTAACCCGAAGGCTGCTCCACTCGCACCCAAGGCAAAACGGAATTCACCCCAATGGGAAAACCACCATGCAAGGTTCCCAGCGAGTACGCCGATCAGGTAAACAAGAAGGAACCTCTTTCTTCCAAGACGCTGTTCTAAAGGTACACCAACCAAAGCAATTACAAGCACATTTCCCAATATATGCTGAATTACAATATCGCTACCACCACGGCCGACAGCATGTAGCCAGCCAGCAGTCAGTAATCGATGAAATTCTGATGGTGAAGGTTGCCAATGTGGGTTAACTGCAAAGGCTACAGTTAGGAAGTCGCGAGTGGTGTCAAAGTATTGCAGAATTGATTGGAAAAACCAACAAGCAAGGAGGGAAATCACGATGGCTAACGAAATCGGAATCCGCTGTCGCCAAGCGTATGCGATGGGAGCAATTGCTAAGATGAGGAAAATGAGTATTAAACCCCAGCCAAGGGTTGTGACACTTGCCCACTCAAAACCAGCCATCTGACTCATACTGCCGAAAGGGAAGATGCAAATCACCCTATGGGTGGATGCGGAGATATCAAGCCGATAAGCACTCTCGCAGACTCGTGAACAGTGAGGTGCCATTGTTAGAGTTGTCTTCACTGACAGTGAAGAGAGGAAAATCAACGGTCTTAAATTCCGTTGATTTACAGATTATTAGCGGAGATGTAGTTGTTCTTGTTGGAGAAAATGGCGCTGGTAAATCCACTCTCATTGAAGCCGCTGCTGGTATCCTCAATCTAAGCGCTGGAAAAGTACAGCATCGCGGCCAATCAATCAGAGATTCAGATGGCCGCAGAACCCAACCACCACCCTTCGGATTGGCTCTACAAAGTGGTGGGTTTTCACAAGATGAACTTGTCAATGAGCGGGTTGCAACTGCAGCATCAACCTCTAGAAGGGATACTAATGAAGAGTGGGTTTCAAACCTCCTCGAGGAATGGGGTTTACGCCACCGTTCCCAAGACAGAATAGCTTGGCTTTCTGGTGGTATGAAGCGTAAGGTCGGAATTATTGCCGGACTCACACCTGCTCTGGCTAGCGACGAGCCGCGCCTTATCCTCCTTGACGAGCCTTCTGAAGGGCTAGACGAGAATAGTATTCAAACGTTGAAAAATCAAATCTCAAGCCTAGCATCATTGGGCCACGCTTTCATCATCGCTACGCATGATGAAAGCCTCTCTAATTTAGCCACAAGATGCATCACTATGAGCGATTCAAATATTACTGAGGACAAGGTTGAGAAAAATGAAAAAGGTGATGATTTGAAAGTCAAATCTTTACCAATTAGTAAGGTGGATACCTATGCTTTGAAACCACAAGGGAAGTGGACTTCAACTCTTGAAAAAAGAACTAGGATTTCAGCCATCAACCGTGCCATTTCTGGCTTGATTGCTTTAGTAGTAATAGTAGGAATGTTATCTCAAATTGAACCACCTACAAACAACTCTTGGCTTGCCCTATTGGCTCTGACTCCTGCATTGATCTCAGCACTAGTAAGACCGGGTTATCTGAACCACCTTTCAGACTCCCGTGCGGGCGATTGGTGGAACGCACAACTTGGGAAGCCATTACAGATGAGTTTTCGAATTGAAAACCAATTTTACGTTCCTTTCCTACTGGCACTTTTGTCAATCTATTTCTTGTTTGGAAATATCCCACAAATGTTGGTTGTTTCAGGGGGTTTCATTTGTTTTACATTAGCCGCAGCAAGAATTCATTCTCTTGAGAGCACATTTCCCCGCCAGGGAGCAAACCTAGTGTTACTACTTCTATTGATTCTAATTTGGCCATTTCTGTTATCCGTTGATCTATTAGCCATGGATGGATTCTCTATCAATAATGAAACCATCACCCAAGTACTTGCTACTTATCTGATGCCTTTGGCAATTTGGATTCTTGTGCCTTTGATTGCCTCTGAGTGATAAAAGAAGGCCATCACCTTGAAGGGTGAAGGATTATTCACCAATTTTATGAGAAGGGAGATGCTGACTGTTGCGGTCGCTTTGACTCTACTCGGATTGATGCTAGCAGCTATCACTTTGTGGCTTGGATTCACTTGGGCTCCCGGCGTAAACCCTGATGATTGGAAAGCACCAGAAGCATACCGCATTTTATTTTGGCATGTACCTGCAGCATGGGCTTCATTCCAGGCGTTCACTCTACTTTTTATCGGCTCAGGAGCATGGTTTCTCAAGCGCTTGGAATGGGGTTGGAAACTACACGTTGTCGGTGCTCAACTTGGACTTGTTTTCGGCCTGTGTGTAATTATTAGTGGACCTATTTGGGGCACTGCTGAATGGGGGACACCGTGGGATTTAACTGATGTGAGATTGAACACATACGCAATTCTAACCTCCCTCTCACTATTCCTTGTGATGGGACATCAAGCACAACCAGATACTGAAGATACACGAGATACTTTTTCATCTGTAGGTTTGTTTGGATTCATTTTAGTACCCATTACAATAATGGCAATTAGAATATGGCAAAACCGTCATCCAGGACCTGTTATCGGTGGTGGTGAAGGCAGCGGTTTAGACCCTCAGATTCTGATGGTTTTATTATTCGGTTTATTCTCTTTCCAAATCCTAGTCGCAGGACAGGTGATGTTACGATATATCATAGTCGGTTTAGAAGACCGACTCACCGAGATACAAGGAAAATTGGATACGAGGTTTTGAGATGGCAAGTGGAACATTATTTCTAGCGATTGCGTACATAGCGATGATTGGTATCATCGGAGGATGGACTTGGAAACTACTCGCCCGCGTAGGAGAGTTATCAGATCGGCTCTCTGCTGCGGAATCAACACTGGGAATCTCTCAACCAAATGTAGAGGAAGAATAGTACTGAATTTAGGCAACCAAAGGATTCAAGCGCACCGCAGGTGGCGAAAACACATCAGGAGGACATCGTCATGGCACTTGGCAAGGCATTTTGCGTGTTGTGTGGCAATGAAGGTGAACTGACCTCTGAGAGATTATGCACACCATGTTTCAAAGACAGAACCACCCTTTCAATTCTACCTGAAACTATCCAGGGATTTCGCTGCCCAAAATGTATGATGTATCTACATGAGAAGCGCTGGGGTCACCACCCCGATGAAGAATACGAAGAAGGATTAGTCGCGGAATCAATTGAGGTTTACAATAATACCAAATCCTTAGGAATCGGAATATTAAGAGAAGTCATGGATGATAGAAATACTAGACTTTCAGTGCAAGTTAGCGGATTAATCAGCGGGATTGAATTTGAGAGCATTCATTCAACAATGGTGAGAATTTCAAATGCTGTTTGCCCGACTTGTACGCGCAAAGCGGGGAATTATTTTGAGGCGACCGTGCAACTTCGCTCATCCGGTCGCCGCCTTTCAGAATCCGAATTGAAAGCAATAAGGGATACTTTTGACGATTATTTAAGCGGAATTGCCCCCGACCCGATGTTTTTCATAAACAGCGAGGGAGATGTTCAGGGGGGCTATGATATGGTTCTAGGCAACAAAACACTTGCGCGCGGATGGGCAAAGCACCTGCTGAAAAAATTCGGTGGAACTTCAAAAGAAACAAACAGTGTGGTCGGACGAAAAGACGGAGAAGACCTAACAAGGTTGACGGTATTATATCGAAAACCAGCATTTGATATTGGTGATGTGATTCGCCGCAAAGACAAGTATTGGTTAATCGCTTCGTGGCAGAAAGAAGGTGCAATCATCTCAGCCGTTGAGCGATTACAGAGGACTGGCTTAACTTGGAGAGACTTAGAGAAGACTAACGTGGTTAGCCGAGTGAGTGAACAAGTAGTGATTGAAGTTTTGAATCGAGATTCTTCGGCTGCTGAATTCATGGACCCAGGTGATTGGAAAGTGAAGGCGGTTTCACTGCCATACGATGATGATGGTCTACAGAGTTCTTTGCGCATCGCTTTGATAGCCGATGAATGGGTCGCTCTACCTACATTAGCAGACGGTGGTATTGGTGGGTGAAACAGAAATTGCAGATTTGGTTGCGTCTCTTGATAGCGAAGATATGCTTGGGTTTCTGCGCCTTTTCCCCCGTGATTTTGCTGCGCAGATGAAGATTGATGAAACAATTGAAGTCAACCCTACAACACCCTCATCTGTTCTGTGTCTAGGAATGGGTGGCTCGGCAGCGGCAGGAGATTTCCTAGCTTCGCTAGCAAATTATCAAGGTGGTACTCAAGTTACAACTTGGCGTAATTATCAACTTCCAAATTGGATAAAGGATGACTCATTAGTTGTCGCAACTTCATATTCAGGAAATACCGAAGAAACTCTTGACGCCACCTCTGAGGCGGTTGAAAAAGGCCTTGACACTGTAGTGATTTCAAGCGGTGGAAAACTAGCGGAATTTGGCAATCATATTTCAGTTCCAGGAGGACAACCTCCTCGCTCTGCTTTTGGCCACCTATTCGGGGCACTGCTGCGCACAACAATATCTCAAGGAATTATCCCAAATGAGGATTTATCGGGTCTGATTCAGAGATTAGAAAAGACTGTTGAAGAGTTTAATTTTGTCAATAATCCGGACTCACCTTCACTTGCTCTTGCTCAAACTTTGCTTAACCGAGAAGTTGGGATAGTTACCGCTGCAGAACTAGAATGCGCCGGAACTAGATTCGTTAACCAACTCAATGAGAATGGAGGGATTTTTGCTCGCTCTAATTCGCTCCCAGAGATGAATCACAATGAGATAATTGCTTGGACTGATGAATCTGCAAAAAATAGCCAATCCCTCATTTTACTCACTTGGAGTGGAATGCATGAAAGAGTTGAGAAGCGAGTTGATTGGATGATGGAAAATGTCGAAATTGATGTCGCTTGGCAACTTCATTGTGAAGGCGAGTCACTTCTCGAAGCAATGCTTTACTCTTGTATCGCAATGGACTGGATTTCCTGCGCGGTAGCAATTTTACGCGGTAAAGACCCTAGTGCTATTGGTTCTATTCAAAGTCTAAAAGAACATCTTGGTCAGTAGAGTTCACCTAGTACAAGACGAGGATCGGGGAAATCTGTCAAACTCTGTTCTCTTTCGGAAGGTGATACCACACCAGGTAAATCATGAGTGGTTGGCTCAACAAGCGAGAGCTGAAAATGTAAATGCGGCTCCCAGCCCCCATTCTCAGAAAATTCACCAAACCACCCCAACACTTCACCAGCGGACAATTTCTGACCTATCTTTTTACCATCCAAAGAAGTACTGCTTAAATGACCAAAAAGGGCCCACACATTCACACCATCAATAACCTGTTTTGTTATCACGACATTGCCATAATCTCCAGCCGCAGGATTGTAGCCAAAATGAGATATTTCGCAATCGGTAAAAGCGTGACACTCGGTCCCTATAGGACCACCAATATCGATACCCATGTGGATGTATCGCTTTCCCTCAAATATGTCGGTGTTGTATAATCCCCGCCTATCCTCATCGTAACGTCCAATTGAGTATTCATAATTTGATTCCGGAATCACCCCACCTGTGAGGTCTAAAACACCATACTTTTCAGGAAGTTTCACGACTTGGGAAAAATCCTGCCTTGCCCAATCAATTGACGCCTCCATGATGTGGGCGATACAGTGTTTACACTTGAAATCAATGATGTGATTTTTCGCATCACTTGAAGAGTGATGCGCTCTAGGAGATGTGATGGAGGGAGAGTTTGCGACTATTCTGTGGCATCTTGTGGCTGGCGCTACTCTGCTGTTTGGAAGTGGAATCTTTCCAGCACTTTTCATTATCAAAATTCTTGACCCTCTAGCAGACACCTTTCG
>CAUZNH010000005.1:0-13550 GCA_963581345.1 Candidatus Thalassarchaeaceae archaeon
GGGTTAATACAAAAGTCAGCATATCATTTAGGAAAGTCTGTTGGACCCACAAAACCAAATCGCCCTCAATGGCGTAAACAAACGGGGTCATGTCAAGGTGGGTGTTGGCCATCAAAATACGGTCTAAGCCATCAAGCAAATCCTTCCATAAATAGATACTGAAAACTAAGGCGATATGTAGCCAATAGCGGCGAAACATATCGACAAAACCAGCAAGTGTAACTCGTTTTCCAGCAGGACGGAAAATCGGCATTAGCAGAATCCCACCAAGCAAAGAAGCGGTGACCCAAGTGATGTAAACTGCTGTCCCTGCCATGCTGACTAACCCCCGCTTACAGTTGTGCTTTTGGTGTGTTGGCTTTGGCAATTGCCCTCGTATGAACCTTATCAAAACCCTACTCTTTGTAATTTATTCTTACCAATTACTGATGCAATGATTGAAGAATGACCGCAATGTCGCCACATCAATGAGTGATTCGCCGGTCTCCCATCATGATGGAACAGCCCCTGAGGAAATGCCAGACTCGGCTTCTGATGAGCAGAAGGCGGAGATGGAACAAGCATACGCCCAAATGCGACGAAAACTAAGAATGACCCAATTAGCTGAGAATGTTAAACACAAGGTCATGATTCTTTCCGGAAAAGGCGGGGTAGGAAAATCCACTGTTGCTACTGGGTTAGCGTTATCCCTTGCTCAACAAGGCAAAAAAGTCGGCCTGATGGATATTGATATTACTGGGCCGAATATCCCAAAAATGCTAGGCATTTCAGGGGCGGAATTACAAGTTGAAGAAGGCCAAATATTTCCTGTGGTGGGGCCTTTTGGAGTCAAAGTAATCTCAATGGCATTCCTCTTAGAAGATGAAGATGCACCGGTAATCTGGCGAGGTCCAATCAAATTAGGGGCAATCCAGCAATTCATTGGTGATGTTGCGTGGGGGGACTTGGATGCCCTAATCATTGACTTCCCACCGGGAACTTCGGACGAGCCACTCACAGTAGCACAGTCGCTTCCAGAAATTGATGGAGTTGTGGTTGTTACAACTCCTCAAGATGTTGCACTGTTAGACAGCAGGAAATCTATTAACTTCGCTAAAACCCTCAAACTCCCATGTCTTGGAGTGGTTGAAAACATGAGTGGTTTCACTTTACGTGGAACTGCTGAACCATCCTCAAAATTAACAGTTCAAGGACCTCAAGGGGTTGGTATCAATGTTCAAACTGATGAAGAAGGAGACTGGTCGGTCGTTCTTAACTTATTCAAGAATGGTGGAGGCAAAGCCGCAGCAGAAGAAATGAAAGTACCATTCCTTGGGAAATTACCTTTTGACCCCGGAATTGTACGAGGAGGCGATGATGGAGTACACCGCATCGTTGCTGACCCTGATGGAGAATCCTCTGACGCCTTCAAAATAGTTGTTGATAATCTACTCGAACAACTTGCAAATAAAAAGCAATCAGATATCAAAATTATCTGATGATTTTTGCGATCCCAATGTCGTTAATCTAGGTTGAAGGTGCGGACGCTGGAAGTTGAATCAGGGTTTGCAGATGGGAAATCTACAGTCATAACCACTAGACCACGTCCGCAGTGGAATCTTCGAAGTGAATGGAGCCGAAATTAGTCAATTTCTTTGATAATCGGCGCGCGATACCACAATCTCGCCGGTATGGTCTTGAATGAATGCAGAACCGTGCTTAACGATGGCTTCTCATTATGAGCGGGAACTGCGCGCAGTTCTCATCGGTTCACCTGATGGAGTGAGGGCTGTTACTAGAAGTTGTAACGCCGCCGAAAAAGCACGAGCAATGCAAGTTATCAGGAGACCATTTTTAGTAGTCCGTGCGGCTGGAAGTGGAGTTGCTGGCGCAGGTGATTTGTTGGCTGTTCGAGGTGATATTTCGTTTCCAATTGAAGTCAAAACGACTAAGGAAAAAAAGGTATATCTCTCTGGGAGAACAATGAAGCAATACCTCGATTTACAAAAAGAGGGTGAGCGTTGCGGATTGATGCCATTGTATGCCATGAGACTGAAAGGTGTACGTGGGGATTCATGGCGGATTTTCAAAGTTCAAACAACTAACTTGACGGGCTCGGTTTCGGTACTGGCCCGTCGCCTACCCGCACTTCCTTTGACAAGAAATGGTACACCTCACTTGAACTGGGATGAAGGGTTGCCACTTCACAAATTTTTATCGTTATTATGCCGTGATTCTGAAAGTTATAACCAAACAGCTGAAACTCTTCGCTCCAAAGCAAACACTTGGACTGAAAAAGCAGAGAAGTTGAAGATGGAAGACGCTCAGAAAGTCATTCTTGAACAACGTGAGCCCGAAGAATGGGTCAAGAAATTCAGGCTGTAAACTTACTCTGAAGATTACATCTTACTATGAAGTTCTGATTGGACATCATCAATTTCAGTTTCCTGTCGTTCAATCTCAGAGGTCAATCGCTTTAGCGATGCTTGGGTTATCAACCGCTTGATTGCTTCAACTTCACGCTTCAAATCAGATAACCGTCGCTCAACGCTGTGCGCATCCTCGAAGTCTGATTCTGCTTCAGTCATCACCCCTTCTCAAGCAGTACTCACCTATGAGTGCTGTGCATCGCACTCAACGAGCAGGTTCAAAGAGGACAAAGCAGAGCAACCCGTGTGCAAACAGAGGGGGAGCCATCTCGCTCTCGCGAACTCATCTTCATTGTCATAGCCAGTATCATTGCTATCCAGATTCATTGGTCGGTTCTCGGAATTGTAGTATGGTACATACTACTCAAGCGACTTGAGGCACAAGGAATTCTTGACAAATGGGATGCCACTAGAGTTCTAGGAGTCATCCTAATGGTCCGTACAAACCGAGGCCAGAAGATCTTGGACATCATATCAACACCACGTAAGGCATGGAGAATATTCGGAGAAATTGGCCTGTGGACTTGCCGATTCATCAGTGCATTTGTGCTGATTGTCTTCGTTTTAACTTTCATTTTTACTATAATGAATCCATCTGAACTTGAACCTGCTTCGCCATCTGAAATAATCTTAATTCCAGGTGTTTCACCAACAATACCTCTAGTATGGGGATTGGTTGGCTTGATAGTAGCCTTAGTCATCCACGAATATGGGCACGGAATTTTGACCCGTGCCCACGGAATGAGGGTGCGCAGTTTTGGGTTACTAATTCTAGGATTGATTCCTATAGGCGCATTCGCAGAGCCGGAAGGGAGGGAAATATTACGAGCGCCTCGACGCGAACGACAACGAGTTTTTGCCGCCGGCCCCGCAATAAATATCTACGGCGCGTTCATATTTTTCATCGCGATGGCATTGGTTGCCAACACCCTTACTCCAGCAATCAATGGAGTACATGCTGAAGGCATTATTGACCAACAACCAGCCTCTGAAGCAGGCCTACAACCATGGGAAGTCATAACCCATGCAAATGGTACTGAAATAGATGGTAGAGGTGATTTAACCTCTTTCCTTGACTCACACCAAGCCGGCGATAACATCACACTCACCGTTCTCACTATTGCCGATGATCAAGGAGGACGACAGCAACGCGTCATCAATGTTACACTTTCTGACCAATATCAATATCAACTTGATTTAGGAACCGAACCTGAAATTCTCGCTGCTTATGGAATAGAAGAAGGAGATGCTTTTCTTGGAGTAATGGGTCTAGCCTCTAATGATGCTGGAGCGGAAAAACTAGCCGGACCTCTATCATCAAGTGCTTCAAAAGACCCTATTCCAATAGTTGTGGGATTAGCAGTTCAGCCATTGAAGCTCATCTTCAATCCAATTGACAACAAAGGTGAAATTATGCACGAACAGGAATTACAATTACTCACTAGTGATTCTTTCCTCGGATTTGAGGGGACTATGATTTTACTTCATCTGTTGTTTTGGATAACTTGGATGAATGTGTTACTTGGCTTCGCAAATTTGATTCCAATTCTACCATTTGATGGAGGCCATCTATTACGGGACAGATTGCACGATTACTTTGCTTTCTTCGCCAAGTTCTTCCCTAATTCACATCCAATTAATGTGCGCAATGCAGCCCACAAAATTTCTAGCATGTCAAGTCTAATTCTTATGGGAATGTTAATTCTAATCATCGCCTTGCCAATGCTAATCTAAATGAAAGAAAGTTACTCTTCTTCATCATTTTTGGCTTGCTCCTCATTCGCCTGAGCTATTTCAGGAGCGCCAATCAACAACCTTTCAGTAGCCTGCTCAACAACAAATGTACCCAAAAGAAGGATGACCGCTGTTGCCCCTAGCATCCTCCAACTATGGCCAGTGACTTGTGCCGAATTTGATGAAGCCGCTAGTTTGATTGTACCAAGCCAAGGAAGTTCAGCGCCTGCCACGCCAACTATCCAGTCTGAACGCACAGCACTTACGCGGTCACCATTCTCATCGGTGAGCCCCCCTGCTAGAGGATATGCCTGAGATCCTTGGTCCACATCACACCTATTATTATCCCCTAAAGTAAGGTATCCCGCGTGTCCAGGGTCCCACCCCTGAACCATCAAACCATGCGGGTTTCCCGGACATTCAACATTGTCAAATGACCAAGTTATTGAGGCTTGATTTAGCACTGTAGTACCAGGTGCATCCCAAGTGAGAACACAAGTCCCTGCCTGCCCGTCTGCATCAATTGATATTGGGTCCCAACTTCCCTCTGAGCAAAGTTGGCGTGTACGGTCAGTTGGAGTCACAGTATCATTGGCTACTGCTTCAAGGATTGCTCTGTGAATTACTGGAGTGTCCATACCACCATTTTTCTTGTAGATGATGACATCTCCAGGTTTCCCATGTGATTCCCATCCTTCCCATTCACCATCTACCTCCATCGCTTCTGCCATGCTGACAACCTTGGTTCGGCGCGATGTTGACATAACTAGAATTAGGTCACCAGGATCAATCGCCCCAACTTCCCCTTCGCTGTCATGCATCATTGATGATGACTCAACTACTACCATTGGAGGTACTGAGCCAGTGGTCGCCCACAAGCCAATTACTAGAAGCGAAATTAATCCGATTGCGAGTAACGCTTCACGCATCCAGCCTAGAGGTGTGGCCATCTATTAACGCCTCATTCATTCTTCTTCTTGAATTGAATCACTCTCTGAATCATCCTCGTCGGTGGATGCTGGTCCAGTCATGAAAAGAATAGCCGCAAATATGACAATCACAAGACCGCCAACTAAATCGAAGTGTGGAGCCCAAGTTGCATTATATTCTCCACCCTTAATGATGGAGGTGAAGTCAACGGTCATATTACGTGGGCTAGTTATCGTTTCACGCGCTAATCCTATCAATGCATTATACACAAATAACATTAATCCGGTTAATGAACTGAAGATTATCAACTTGTTAATACCGGGGTCTTTGAGGATATCAGTATCAGGGAATCTCTGGGCTAAACGTGAATACTTTGTATTCAACCATCCGCCAAATAATTCGTTACCTTCGTTGTCTGGTAATACCATACCCTCAGGCATCTCTCGGCGTAATCCTAATTCCACTCTCTTAGCCTCAATTCTTGCTGGCCAAGCGCCTGCGAGTAATTGCGCCCCCTCATCCAATTCTTTCTTGTTTTTCTGTAACTCAGCCCGTGAGTCTATTTCTAGCATATCAACTAGAGCGTTTCGTATTCCAAGATAATGGAAAAATTCGGGAATTACAAACAATAAGAGAACGAAGGAAAGTAACACTCCAACCCATGTTGCAGCCGTCAAATGCGCCCAACTATTGGCTTCCTGTTGTGCGTTTGAAGAAAAAATTGTGAAGAATGCTATAGCCCAAAAAATCAATGCAAAAGTGAGAACTGTCAGCATCCCCAAAATGAGCAAATGGCGGTCTCTTTGTCCCTCCCAAAACTCCTCAAAATATTTTTTCAAACTCCGCTTTGATGTCTTCCGCTGCTTACCTGCCGCCATCTCAATCCCATCCGCTCCAAAGGCTACAGACTGATACAGTTTCGGTGTAGAGGATTATGTGCTAAGTGCAAAGGTTTGAAATGGTATCCCTAACGGTCCCCTAGGGACCGCCTATGTTTAGATGTAAGAATCAAATCAGAATCTCTTCGGTTTTCTTAGTTGGATTAATGTTATTCTCCACAACATTACCGTTTGCAATCGCGGCAACCACTGAAACCCAGTTTGCTGATGGGACTACCAATTTTTCCCACACTTTTACCGGTCAAGGGAATGGTGGGACCGCTGGAGTGAATATGCCATATGGAGCAGAAGTAACTTCAGCAAGTTTCTCTATCACTGGAAAGCCTTCAACAATTACTTGGGCAAATGCAACTACAAATACAGACTTTGGTGGCCCTTCAACAACGGATGGACCAATGAATGTCCCATACTTTTCCTACGATTATCGGTCCTCAATTGATGTTGGTAACGATCAAACATCCCTTAGAGAAATGCAAAGCGAAGCCAGTTGGACTTTAACAAGAACCAACGATATTTCTAGTGCACCAAATGCAATTCACAACACAACAGGTGGGGCTATTGGCTTTGCTGATTCTGATTTAGTTGGTGCAACTACAATGGGATATTCGGCTTATTCCGGAGGATCTTGGAATTATGCTGGGCCCATAGCTTTTCAAGGAAGTAAAACTTTTGTCGCTCAATGGGCTAATAACAATCTTTACCAAGCACCAACGATTAGAAGTTACAACAGTAGCACTGGTGCCTTAATTGGTTCAGTTAGTCTTTCGTTTAACAGTTGTACAACCTCTACTATGAGTTACCTATCGGATATTACCAGCGATGGAAATGGTACTATTTGGACAACCAGTTGGAATTACAACTACATCGCCAAATGGACTGTGAATTCTGCAGGTACTGGCTGGTCTTGTAATCAAGCATGGTACGGCTCAACTTACATGATTGGAGGAGTAGCATTTGACCCTGTTGACAATGAAATGTATGTTGTAGCAACCCGTTATATGAATGGAAATTACAACTATTATCTATGGAATGTCAACCGCTCAAGCCCCGTACAAGCGTTGTCTACACAACTGTTGATGATGATTCCAAGTGGCAAGGGTCAACCTGCAGGACTTGATGTTGCTGGAGACAGAGTGACTGTGAATGTTTACTGTACATACGCCAGTAACAACAATTGCAAGGCCAAAAACTACCACTCCGTTTTCCTCAGAGGTGGAGCATGGCCAGAACATCAAGGTGACATTTTATTCCCGAACCACGCTCACTTTGGGCTTGAGGCAACAGGCTCTGGAAATATTGGTTGGTCTTGTTATTACAACACCCAATGCCCAAGTGCAAGTGCACATAGAATCTTCACTAGCGGTAGGTCAACTGTCACTTCAATGGGAACGCCAACTACTACTTCTGGAATAATCACATCATCTGCAATCACTGCAACGAGAACCACCCCCGACCTTACAATCACAGCGGCTATTTCTTGGAAGCCAACTGGTACATCAATTGAATACGAAGTCACAAATGATGGCGGAGTAACTTGGAAACAAGCACAAATAGGAACAAAAGTGATTTTCGCAAATTCTGGTTCCCAACTCGGATGGCGAGCATATCTCAACAGTACTAGCAGCAGTGTTTCCGCATTGGTTGATACTGTTAACATAGGTTATACTGGTTCATACGCATCTTCAGGATTTATGTGGATGCGCACACCATATTTTGGCGGAACCGCTTCAAATGGGCCTATCGCGGCTCAAGTGTGGTGGAATTCAACTGAACTAGGCGGAAGTTCGCTATCAATAAAGTGGACCACATCAAGCAGTTGCACATCAGGAACTTCTACAACATTGAGTAGCCAAGGCCAAACAGTAAACTTCCCTACTACGCTGACTTATCTCACCCTTTGCTTCTACTTTTACTCTGGAGGAGCAAACTCATACAGCCCTATCATAGATGACTTCCAAGTCGCTCTCTATTCTAATGCTCCCCAAAACGTGAAGTTAGACATTGGTAGTGATGGGAGTTCAGAATGGACTCACACCAACGCCCTACTGTCAACAGTCACCGCAAGCGGCGCTTTGGGTAGTTCTATTGTTAATGCAATAAATGATGCAATTCCAGACACTGGTTCTGGGACGGTTCTAATTCCTATCCAAATAGGATCATCCTCATCAGGAAATGTGGTGATTAATTCATTTTCAATAACTTACGTCATGCAAACCGTCAATCTTGACATTAATTGGGATGAGAATATGGTGTTACATGAAACCATTGACACCTACGAAGTCATCACTAGACATGTAATCGGTGAAGATGCTGGAGGGATTTCCACAGCAACTCTTTCCTTTTTGGCTTACCCTGCAAGTGAAACCCCTGCCCTAACTTGGAACAGCGATGGCACACTTGTTGATGATGACCCAGAAGATTGGATAATTCCAGATGCTTCTGCAACTTGGACCAATAACAGCAACGGGATTTTAGAAATTCATTGGGCTTTCCGCGTCACCTCTAACTTCAACGAACAGGACAATGTCGGTTTCAGAGTTAGTTGCACTGATGACCAAGGTCTCTCACCAATGTCTCTATCATCACGATCAAGTAACGCCCCAGGAATTCGCGTCAACCAATCTTACGGTCTTGGCTGGATGGCTGTACGAGACAATGATGGTGCGGTTCATCACGATGATGTACCGGAAAATCAGTGGATTAAAGCCGGTGAAACTCTCTACTTCCAAGGAGCAGTATGGTACGATGGAACCCAAGATGCACCTCTAGACTCTACTTTTGATGTGGCGGTTATCAAGCGAACACCAGAAGGTGATTTCCTACAAGCAAAAGACCGCTCCAACCAATATGGAGAGTTCTTCATTCCTGTACCTGTAGACACTATCAACCGCCCAGACGGTGTATTTTACGAGGTGCAAATTGACAATCCACGAGACCCTCTCAAGGTGTTGTCCATCAACGAATCTTGGCAGAGAACAATCCGAGTTGATGCTACCAGTCCTTCTCTAATAGAGGCGACACCAGTTGATAATGCATACGAAGCTGGTTACGATGACCAAGCAGTGCGCATCAGAATTCAGGATGCTATTGGCGCACCAGAAGTATTGACTCTTCACTACTGGATAGAAGCAGAACATGACTCTAACCGCAATGGCAACGCTGACCCGGCGGAATACATCAACCAAACAATGACCAACATGACTGACGACATTGACAAACTATTCTTTGCAATTATTGATGATTCTGATAACCCAAATATGGCACGGGTATCTTACTATGTTACTGGAACTGATGTTGCAGGTAATGCACTACTACGTTCAGATGGTCCCGGATTTGATTATGACTTGGTAACTTACAGAACTAGGAAAGATATGAACTCGATATTCACCGGCTTACACTGGGCAGGCCACGAGGATGGAGAAAGGGCCTTTGCTGGAACTACCCAATACCTCACACTCGGACTAGTTGATGCAAACGGTTTGATTGACTTCACTGATATTTCCATCATCTTTGACTTTGAAGGTCCAGACCCTGAAAGAGACCAACAGCGATTGTCATACAGCGGAACCAATGCTACGTTCTGGACTGACGATGATTTCCTTGAAATTTCACCCGCTTGTAATAATCTTCTTGATGAGTCATGTGGAGGAATTGTCACCACTAACGAAACTGGCTTGCCTTGGGTGATGGTTACATTTGCTTTCCAATTTTCGTGGGACTGGCCTGATGCTGATTTATCAGATGTAGCCTTGGAATTCACCCAACTTGGAAGTAGTGAACCTCGGCAAATCATTTTCACTGAGCATACTTTCAGAATAGAAAACGACTTGGTACTAGATGCTGAAACTTACATGGTAGAAGATGTTCAGGAACCACGAATCGGCCCTGTTTTTGATGGCAGCAGAGTTGTGCCGAACGACCGTTTACGTTGGTCTGGACGTGTTGTCTACGAAGGAAGCGATGTTCCGGCCCCGAAAAATCTTGGAATTACTGTTGAAGTCTTTGATGGCGTTCAATACTGGTCAGATGGTAGCCTAACTGATGAAGGAGGATTTAGTTTAGAAGTGCCGCTTGGTGCTGCTCCAACATTAGCTTCTAGCGAGACTAGAACCTTCCTTGCAGGGGTAAGAAATATTCCTGGCAGAGGTGAGGACATGACCCGTGATACTGTTTCAACAACCCTTCAAGTCGAGGTTGACCACGCACCACCTAGAGTTCTTGGAAGGTTGGCGCCGATAGATGTCATTGATATCGCCAACAGTTCTTCACTTACTGAAGTGCCTGTTGAGTTCATTGGCTGGGAAGATGCTGACCTATCTGGAAGCCCACAATGGGTCCATTGGTTAATGCGTGATGAGAACCAGCGCCAGATTTCCTCAGGCTCCTCCCTGTTAGGTATGCTTCAGGAAGAACAAGCAATTACTTGGACTGGTACCGTTGACTTGATTGGCGACGGAATGAATCCTCCACTTCAGGATTATGAAGTTGGATTCTGGATTGAAGGTTGGGACTCAGCTGGTAATCCACTAGCAACCGAAGGAAACTCAAAGAGTGACCCAGTGAGAGAACCTGTTGACCTAAATGGTGACCATGAACTTCAATGGATTCGATTCGGTGCACTGGGAGCACAATTGACAATTGAACGAATATCTGCTGATCGTGAGATTGTCGCCAATGGTGACAAAATTGAGATTACAGCATGGATTGCAAATCTCGGCGGCACAACTAATTCTGGATTTGTTGTTGGTTTCTACTCTGGCGATTCAGAAAAACCATTTGCGACTCAAAAACTGAATGGAATCGCTGATGAATCAATTCCTATTTCTGCAACTTGGGTTGCTGAGAAAGGTGTAGACAGAGTTATTGTAATTGTTGATGTTGAAAATGAAATTACAGAAGTTGACGAGTCAGACAATAGCGCTAGCGTAGGAGTTTCTGTGGATTATGCATTCGGAATGGGTTGGGTTGAAGGCGCTCGCCAAAATTTACTCGCTGTAATTGGAATCATTATTGCAATGATTATTCTGCCTATTGTTGCATATGTCAGCATGAAAGGTTCCTTGACTAGTCGCTCAGAATTGTTTGATGATGATCATATGTTTGATGATGACGATGACGATGATTATGATGACGATGATTATGATGACGATGATGACGACTACTGAGAGCCGGCGCCCTTTTCACACTCAGGCTTGCCCCGTCGCGTGAGAGGGGAGTTGATTGGGGTCAGATTTCAGTGGACTAGCTAATCCACTCCTTGAACTCACCGAGCAGAGAGGATGGTCTCCAACCCCAATACAATCCGCTTCCCAAAAGCAGATTCTTGAGGGCTCTGATCTGTTACTCATTGCCCCAACTGGAAGCGGGAAAACCGAAGCAGTAGTTATGCCACTACTGTCCAAAGCAATCAAAGAAGAATGGCAACCAATGTGCATCCTGTACATCACCCCGTTACGTGCCCTAAACAGAGATATTGATAGGAGAATTGAGTCACTATCTCAGGCCTGTGGACTTCGCTCTGATGTGCGACACGGAGATACAACCCAATCACAACGAACAAAACAATCTCGTAACCCACCCCACCTTCTTGTTACTACTCCAGAAACCTGCCAATTACTGCTATTTGGAAGTCGGCTGCGTGAAGGGATGAGAAATCTACATGCGGTTGTGATTGATGAGGTACACGATTTAGCGGCTTCTGAAAGAGGAGCGCAGTTGACTGTTGCTTTAGAGAGAATTGATGAGTTATGTGGGCGACGAGTTCAACGAATTGGGTTGTCGGCAACGGTGGGAAACCCTGACGAAATGGCAGGATGGCTTTCGCCAACTACTACCCCAATCAACGCACCTGCTCCACGACCAGCTGAACTACAGGTTGTTACCGAGCCAACAACAGCGGATGACCGAGCACTATCACTTGAACTACATGTGTCTCCAAGAGGCCTTGCGGCTCTTCGCTGCTTAGCCTCAAAAGTAAGGGAAAGTGCCCCCTGCTTGATTTTCGTAAATTCTAGAAATGCCGCTGAAACAGTAGCTCAAAGAATTAGTAAACTCGATGAAGATTTGAACATCGGAGTTCACCACGGCTCATTAGCAGCCGAAACTCGACACGAGATGGAATCTGAATTACAGAAAGGTAATCTGCACGGACTTGTCTGCACTTCAAGTCTTGAATTAGGTATTGATGTTGGCTCAATCAAGCAGGTGCATCAAGTTCAGTCACCACGCGCCGTAGACCGACTCCTGCAAAGAGTTGGCCGTGCAGAGCATGTTTTAGGAGGGACTTCAAGAGGCATGTTACTATGTTGGGAAAATGATGACATCGCTGAAGCGGCTGTAATTGCTAGGAGGGCAATGACTGGTGAACTTGAAGGAGTTGAGTGGCGGAGAAAACCACTTTCTGTAGTTGCTAATCAATTAGTATTGACCGCGATTGCCGAAAAAATTATTCCGCTTTCATCAGCAGCAACATTACTTCGTAGGGCGTCAATTTTCTCAGACATCACCGATAGCGAAGTACGCGAAATCATCACTATCCTTGATGATAGGAGATTGCTGAAAATTGTTGAAAAACCAGTCAATTCAGACCCTATTGATTGGCCACCAATTCTTTGGGCATTAGCGGCGAAGAAAAACTCAGACTTACCTGAAAAAAGACCAAAACGTGAGGAACTTGAAGGGATCACTGAGGAACAACGGGAAATTTGGTCCAACGCTTTGCGCCCCACCCTTCCAAAGAACCTCAAAAACGGTTGGTTCTCTCCCGGCTCACGAAGCCGCCATTACATGCTAAACCATCTCTCTATGATCGCTGACGAGACTCGTTACTCTGTGCGCGATTCAGTCACTCGCAGAGCTTTAGGAAATGTTGATGAAACCTTTGTTTTGTCTTTGGATTCATCAGGTGGTGAAGAAGATGGCTCACCGCGGCAATTTGTGATGGCAGGTAGGACATGGCAAATCATTGATGCCGACCCAGAGAAAAACGAGTTGTTGGTCGCCCCTGTCTCTGACATTAGTTCGGCCCCCGTATGGGCTGGTGAACTACCTGCAGTGCCCGCAAATATAGCCCGTGAGGTAGGAAATCTCAGGATGGTTATCGCAGATGACCATGGATGGGATGTAGAACATCCAAAGGATGAGAATTATGGCGCAAAGGTAAATGCTTGGCTTGCGGAACTACCCAAGAAACACCCTCTTTCAAAATACCCGGTATCTGACTATTCACTTGGCACTCTAACAAATAGTGTCGGAGAACATTTGGATGCAACGGGATGCATACCCCATGCTAGACTCCTCACCATTGAAGCGCGCAGAGATGCTCTGGTTCTCAATTGCTGTCACGGAAATAAAGTAAATGCCGCACTGGCACATTTTTTGCAAGCGATGGCATCTACTATTGATGGCAAAAGTGGACGAGCCATAATTGACCCTTACCGAATTTCACTTCAAGTCCCAGCATTAACTGCTGATTCAATGGTCAGTTGGCTCACTGAGACTCCACCTGAGGCTTTGCGAGACATCATGCGAATGACAATTCCCAATGGAAGGAAACTACGAGCTCGCTTAGTTCAAGTTT
>CAUZNH010000006.1:0-13011 GCA_963581345.1 Candidatus Thalassarchaeaceae archaeon
CATGATGTAATTGCCCTAAATGCGCGTACCAATACAGTTATTCAATTGGTTGAAATCAACAAGATGTTTGACAATGTTGCTGAGAACATTGAATATTATCACATTACTGAAATCTCTGAGCCGGTTTGCGAATTTGAAGGTGAAATGTGCATTGGGAGTCCCGATTCAGTCCCCCCTTCTGATGGTCACCTATTCTTTGATTCTGTCCACCCAACAGAATTAACCCACCGAATTCTAGGAAAAGCAATTCACGAAGCGATTTCAACTGCTGACTTCGATGGTGACACCGTAAGCATTGAGGATGACTTGTGCCCGAACACGCCTTTCAATGGAACTGTGAATGACAACGGATGTGCAGAATCAGAATTGGATGATGATAGTGATGGCGTTTTCAATGATGTCGACCAGTGCGATAACACTGCAAATGATACTGCTAACATTGATGAAAACGGTTGTCAAACTATAATTGAACTAGCGGATGACGAATTCCAATGTGATAATGGCGACATCATCAACCAAGATTCAGTCAATAATGGTGAGCAGGATTGCATAGATGGTTCTGATGAAACTGCTAGTGAATCACAGACAAAGGCAGGACTTCCTACAATAGGAATTGCTGGAATTTTCATCGCTATTTCTGGAGCAATTATGGCAACGAATCACCGAAGAAAGGCATAGATGAAAACTGAGAATTAGTTATCAAGTTCCATGAGAGTAATCTTCGTGGTATGCTTTCTGTTCTACAGTCAACTCATCGAGTTTTCTGCCTTCTGCTGCTAATTTAAAGCCTGCTAAATCTGAATCTTGCTGATGAGTTATGTCATAGACCAAGTTGTCGTAACCCTTCCCTTCAGAAGCTAGTAAACAAAGTGAGAGGAATTGATTTGCAAATGACATATCCATTACTTCAGAAGGATGACCTTCCGCTGCCGCTAAGTTGACTAAACGACCACGTGCAAGCAAGTGAATTCGGCGCCCATTCTTCATCAAAAACTCCTCATTATTAGTGCGTATAGTGCGCACTGAATCAGACAACGATTCCAAATCAGGCACATTAATTTCACAATCGTAATGTCCAGTATTGCAGACGATAGCCCCCTCCTTCATTGACTCGAAATGGCGGCCAACAAGCACATCAACCATCCCAGTTGCTGTGCAAAATATATCACCAACTTTTGCAGCATCATCCATCTGCATCACTTGGAATCCATCCATATGAGCCTTGAGAGCCGCTAGAGGATCAATTTCTGTAATCACAACATTTGAGCCCATTCCTCTAGCCCTATTTGCCAATCCTTTCCCACAGTGGCCATAGCCAGCAATAACAAAAGTTTTGCCTGCCAATAATACCGAAGTTGCTCTCAATATCCCATCTAATGTGGACTGCCCTGTTCCGTGAACATTGTCAAAATCCCATTTTGTAATCGCATCGTTTACCGCGATAACCGGATAGCGAAGTTTTCCAGCATCTGCCATACCTCGCAGTCTGTGCACACCTGTAGTGGTCTCTTCTGTGCCGCCAATCACCTTGTCCATTGCATCGGTACGTGAATCATGAACCCTGAAAATCAAATCTGCACCATCGTCTAAAGTCAAGGTAGGTTCGGCATCAATTGTTTGGTCAATACACCAATAGAAATCCTCTACTGACTGGCCATGCCAAGCGTAAATCTCGTATCCTTCTCTTGCTAACCAAGCAGCCACATCATCTTGGGTTGAGAGAGGATTACAACCTGACCACGAGACTTTAGCGCCGGCTGCTGCGAGCGTTTCAATTAACACTGCAGTCTCTTTAGTAACATGTAAACAACCGGCAACAGTCATACCTACTAGGGGTTGTTCTTTCATTGCTCTATCTTTCAGAAGAGCGAGCACAGGCATCCTACTACGAGCCCAATCAACTCTGAGTGCGCCTTCTTCGGCTAGACTAATGTCAGCGACCTTGTACTCATCCGCTTCGTCCATTACCCCACCCGAGATGGCCTCGGTTCAAAAGCACGAGGGGCGGAATCCGATTAGAGGCTACGCTCAGCGGTTAGGTGTTATCGGAGCTATAGCCCCGGGCATTGCCAAGTGTTCGCTACTGTTGCTCTTGGTCTTGGAAATGCCCTGAATATTGGGCTGCGTATTGTCGAGCAGTGTCCTCAGGATATCCTTGTGCAATCAACTGCTGAACATAGGCTTCCTGTGGGTCCATATCATCGACTCCAGCGAATCCACTAACATCTTCCTTACCGCCACGCATTCGTAGAACAAGCATGGTAATGATGACAATAACTAGTAGACCAACTGCGCCAAGTCCAGCGTAAAGTAGTGTATTGGACATTCCGCCACCTTGAGTGTCAGTAGTACCATCGCCACATCCTTCGGCAGATGGATCTGCAACACAAGGGTCAACATTGACTTCAACTGGTGGTAGATTGACATCAATCTGCTGGTACAGAGTCCATGTAGCGCCATCGCCTTCAACAATCTTCAGGTAGATAGTCTGAGTTGAACCGTTCTCATCGTACAAGTCCTCTAACTTCAACTTCAAACTGAATCCTGAACCGTCCCCAAGGTTACGGACATCTGCGAACTTACCGTCTCGCAATTGCTGTACCTTGTTATCAATAGTCTCGTTTAGAATTGAGGAATCAAGTGCTGCTTCAATAGCTACATCTCCATTCTCGCTTCCAGATATTACTGTACCATTAACCCACACATAACCACCGGTCTGAGTAGAGCCATCCAATGGAGTATTGATTTCCCAAACTGGTTGGTCATCGCCGTAGTCCTCAGGGACCACTACGAAGTACATCTTGACCTTCTCTGAGTCACGACCTGCACGGTCAATAACTTCTAACTCAATTCGGATTGGATTCTCAGCAAATCCTGAAGGGTCTGCGGTCTGGTTGTGGAAAGTGTAAGTCCAATCACAACCCATTGCTGCGGTGCGCTCAAAGGTGTGCCCGTCATAATCGTTAGATGGGTTATTCCATGGGTAATCCTGGTAGACCTTCCATGTGTAAGTGGTAATACCGCTCTCTCCATTCATTGCGTCTGGGTCGTTTGAACCACATGCATCAAACTTGACCTTCACATCTCCGCTTGCAGATAACTTCGCAAGATAGACTGGCCAATTTGACCCACCAGATTCTTTGGTGCCATGGTCCTCCAAACTATCAGGATAAAGTGGGTGCTCCTCAACTGTTACATTGGCGATTGGGTCTGACTCATCAGCCAAGATATCGTTTGTTTGTAGAGTAATGTGAGTGATTCTTGTGTGACCATCTGCATCATGAATATACAGAGTTACATCCCATGTCGCATCCTGAATACAACCAGTGCCGTCAGGATTTGTGTCAATAAGACAGAAAGTTACCTGATGAGAATCATCCGCTCTGTGAGCAAATTCTGTGTTTGGTGGGAACTGATTGCGGTTCCAGTCAGTTGCACCTCGGATTTCCCAGTCTGCGTTCAATCCAGTTAGAGTTGATGTGAATCCGAAATCCACAACACTGCCTGACTTGAGGTAAACTGTGTCAGAATATTCTCCGCTTGCATCGGCTTCTGATGGAGCAGCGCCATTGATGGTTAAATCCCATCCGTTGCCAGCGATTCCAAGTTCTGTTGGGTAAGGTGATATTTGGTATGCAAGCAAGTTGCTACGTAGAGGTGAGGAAGTGCTGCCGAATGGTTCGGAGACACTTGGATTCTCAACATCAATTGTGCTCACAATAAGACCACCGCTACCTACCCCACAAGTTGCTAGCAAGTGCATGCTAGAATCTGAGTCATGGCTTAGTAGACTGTGGAATGTACCCTGCTGTGCGTTGATAAGACCGCCACATGGGGTTGGGAGTTTGTTGGATCCTGCACTTGCTGTTGAAAGTGCGGCATTTGCAACATAGTTACCATTGTTCATGCCAAGCCATGCAGTGCTACTGACATTCGCAAGAAGAGGGTGGTATGGGTCAGCAATGTTTAGATTACTGTGCTCAACCTGATTACCTGCTGTGTCACGGTTTAGAATTACCATATTGTACAGCAAATTATCATCCAATCCTTCAGCATAAGGCCCAAGGTGGATTTCAATAGTGCCACCAGCCATCATGTAATTATTGAGGATGTTCTCAGTTGCTGATTCTCCGAGTCGGCCATAGTAGTTACCTGCTTGGACATTAACAGTAGTCTGCCATGGTAATAGGACCTTGTCATAATGATCTAACCACCCACTAGCAAGGTAGGTATCCCAATCACTCTGTCTAAACTGAGTGTAGGTCATTCCCATTGCTTGTAAGTCCATCTTCACACTCTGTAACCGGTTTTGGTCGGTTGGGTTCGAAAGTATTGCCACATCTACCTTGTTAGCAAATGTGATTGTGAAATTTAGATAGTTACCTGATGCGGTTCCATCAACAAGTTGTGCGTAGAATCGTAAGTCATATGTCTCGCCGTCTACCCATCCGTTGAAAGGCTGGAAAGTAGCCTGACTATTCTCATGTGATACTAGAGCTATCGGGCTGTTAGTGGAAGTTGTTGAAGACACTGTAGATCCAGAAGAATCAACGATATCTAGGTAGATATTGTAGTCACCAGCTAATACACCGTTGCTCAATGGTACTGTAAACTGGTGAGTAAGTGCAGCGTCAAACGGATATACACAGTCGTAATCCACATCTTCAACACAATCTAGAACATCTGGACGGAACAATGTCACATCAACAGATGCAACCTCAAAAATGACCTTTGACATGTTGTTTCCAAGCGCTACTTCCTCAGTATTAGTCCAGTTGTTTCCAACTGTTTGATTGTCAAACATACTCATTACATCAATTCGATAAATGCCTTGCTGGAAGTTATGCACCCCAATAGAGACATTTCGCTCCTCACGAGCATCAATGTTGGTTACAGATGCATAGTAAGTTTGGTCAGAAGTAAATGTATACTCCTGTACCGTAATATTATCAAGAGCGAAACCGGCGAAGCCAGAAGTGCCATTGATACCATCACTATTTGTCATGAAACGGAAAGTCAAATCGACTTCAGCGCCATCCATAGAAGTACACTCAGTACGCCAGTTGTTGGATGCCCCAGTACGATTCTGTATTACGATGTGAGTCAAGTCAAGGGTGACTGACTTCACAATACCTTCGCTATCAAACCATACGACATAATTTCCTTGGTCTGTGTGGTCTCCCATGTATTCAACTTCGTCAAAGGTACCATCGTCATCGATGTCTTCACAACTTTGGTTTCCACCAAGAATTCCATTTTCATTGTAGTCATTCCAAGAACCATAGACAAGTCCTTGGTAAGTTTGTGAGCCTTTACGCCAGCTTATTTCTAGAGCCCCGTATTCATTGATTCCAACAATATTACCATCTTGATCACTGAGGTAATCAGCCTCTGCGAAGTAATCAAAGGTCAGGTAAGCGAAGTCACCACCCATATTGCGCAAATCAATAGTTTGGAGAGTCATTGACTCATTCCAGTTGTCACCGTATCCTGAATCGGGATGACCGAACCAGTATGCGTTACTACCAAACAGAGGTCGGTTTCCTGGAACAATTGCGTTTTGAACACCTGAATCGGTATCATCAACAATCCCACCATCACCATCACTGTCATCACCATACATGTACGCACATGCACTTGGCTCAAAGTCCTCAACATCTTTACACGGGTTGGTGAAAAGAGCATTTGGCTGAGCAGTATATACTGTTGCTTTGACATCAAAATCCATCACGGTGTTTCCAGCATTTTCAACAATAACATCAATCGGCATATCTCCAGATGCATACAATGCACCTCTGTCTTGAGAAGTAATCTCCTTGACTGCTGGGTCGTACAAGTTTAGCACATCCATCTTCCAGCGCATGTCATCATTGCTTGAATCCTCATTACTGAATCCGGTAGGAGACGTTAGAGCACTCTCAATCATGTATTCAGTACCATTTGTGAAGTATGCGTTTAAGGTAATGGTTTGCTCGTCACCTGGGGCGAAGTTATTGAGGTTCAGAGTTTGCGAAACTGGTTGAATTTGGCCAAACTGAGTGATTGTCTTCTTGATTGTCAAGTTGTCAAACGCCATACCATCCCACTGAGTATTTCGTGAAGTGTTGTCACGCCCTATACTTCCTTCGTATCCCGTTCGGAAACGGAATCGTAGGTCAATTGTATCTCCAGCCCAAGGGGTCAAATCCAGTGAATTGTTTCCTTGTAGATCCATCCAACTATGATTTGTCCCGGTGATATGGTAAATTCGGCTTGTATATTCAATAGAGCCACCATTACTGTAATACTCGTTAATTCTAACAGCATCGTATCCACCACGATAGATGATAGGAACCCATCCCTCATCATCAGTGTAAACATCAATGTTGCACGAATCATCATAAATTACCATTCCTGAGATTGAACCTTGAGAGTTAACATAATGCACAACTGAATAACCTACGCTACAATACAAATCAAGTTCAAGAGATGCGGCATCAGCACCGGTCAAATCGATGTTTTGCAAGATAAGTCCATCATCTTGGTTGGATAGGTATCCGCTTTCCATTTGATTGCCAGCAGTTGCATTTGGTTGCCATGTTCCGGCCCACATATAGTCCGTCGGATTAACATCCGCTTCATCCCCTTCCGGATTCGCAGAATGGTTTGCAGCAACCTCTTCGTGCCAGTAATATGCCTCACGGTCATAGTCTGCATTAGCCCAAGTGCAACCTGTACCACAGTTATTAGTTGGTGTTGTTTCATAGTCATTTGAATAAACAGTAGTGTCTACCCCACCTGTGATTTCTTTGACTGAAACATCAACATCCACGCTTCCAGAAATGGCATTAAGCCCTGTGTTTTGCACTGTAACATTCACCTCACGAGTGCCTTCACCAATCGTCATTCCCCCAGTATCTGGGTTGAAACTTGCTGGTGAAACAGTCATGCCTGATATCCCAACATCTTCGTTATCGAGTTGAACAACAGTAATAGCATCAAGATTACCACATCCAAAACCATTCAGCTGAGGGTTTAGTGGGTCAAAGGCACATCCCTTTGAGTCAAGGTGTAGTGCACCGTTTGAGTATTGATATGTGTAATCACGGTTACCAATCGCTAAGTCAAGAGCACTGGTTGGTCCTCCGGCAAACTGCCCTACAAGTACCATAGTTGGTCGGCGACCGACAGGCATTGATTGTGGTTGATAATATCCACCACTACCATCTGATAGAATAATTTGAACAGTGTTCAATTCTTCTAAGTTATCCGTTGAATATGATGTCACAGTATTACCGCTTTGGCCCTGTAAACTGGTAATGGTGGAAGTGGTTGGAACAACTAAGTCAATGCTTCCATCTTGATTGACATCCTGCAATTCAACTGAAGCAGGAATGAATGACCCTATAGTCGGAGACACCGCAATTTGCTGCCAATTACTCTGTGAAGGACAAGGAGCCGCTGCACAACTCTGTAAAACAACGGTTGTTAAGTTCGTGATTGCCATAGTGTCAATTTTACCATCCCCATCTTCATCAGCGATGTCAAAAGTACCCTGTTCGGAATTCAACTTGATTGTGTGTTGCTTGTTAGGATCATTCCATGCCGAAAATGTATCAAGCGTACATTCGAATTCAACGATTGATACGTTATCCCAATCCCCATCTGAGAATCCAGTTGCTGCATTGAATCCTGGCCAGTAGTGTAGGAATGCATCTAAATCATCGCAATCGTTTCCGATTGGACCACCAACAACAGCCTCCCCGAAGTTTCCGAGCCGAATGTCTGCATACACCTTGTTAGCGAGGTTGTCAAGTGCCGTAATCTTATGATTTGTCGCAGCATTGTTACGCTGAGAACCACCAAGATAAGTTAGAAGTCGCTGGGTGCCAGAAGCTAAGTCTTGCAATTCAAGGGCAACAATATCGTCAACCCCATCACCGTTGACATCCCCTACTTGGAAATTCCATACGATGTCACCCATTGTGTAAACTGCATCTTCACTGAAAGTTCCAGCGCAGTCCTCATTTCTCAAGACTGTTAGATTTCCACGTATTATTTCTGTGCCACCAAAAACCTGAATGTTACCTTGATAGAATACTATGTCATCCTGACCATCATCATCAATGTCACCTACTTCAACACCACCAACATCAGCGATGTCAGTGAAGCCAGCACGGCGGCTCGCGTTGTTTGAAACCCAAAGATCTGTTCGATCTTGGTAATTCCCATTATCATTCCAGAGAATGGACAAGAAGTTACCCATCTCACTCGCGGTGACAATATCGTCATCACCGTCACAATCAAAATCGCCAGTCGCAAGGTCCAGAGGATTCCTTGTTACTGGGTATTGCTTCGAATTACTCGCCGAAACATCCAGCACTGCCAATGACGTTGACAATACCATCAGTGCGACTAGTGCGACGGCTTTGACCCGCGCTTTGTTCATATTCAGTTCAAAGATATGGCTCGACATACAAGACCAACCGACTTTGGGCTTTGTTATTACCCCTTTCGTGCGCGTGTGCGAAAATTGCTATTGCAATTGGCACCCAGTACCACGGTTATACTTTCTTAGTGTTACTTTCCCAGCCATTCGCATAACCAACAACTAAGGGCGGTGATATTATGCATATTATTTGTTCTAAAAAACGGGAAAATTTCTTTCCCTTTACCAGTAAAAACGTTACAATATATTGGCGACTTTAAACTGCGTCAAGCCATGTTGGAGATGGACCAAATCCCTCTCTACTCCCACCGTAAATCTTCACGAGTTTCCCTAGTTGGTATTGTATCTCAAGCCAGCCCTCAACAAGTTCATCGTCCAAATCATGACGGCCGTGAATTGTTTCAATTATCACATCGACTGGAAGTGCCATCACACCAAATCTACGAACTGCAATTCGTAGTGCCTCGCGAAGCCAGCCTTCAGCTATTGGCTCGGTTGAAGGTGATCCTTGTGGTGGCTTTGGCGCCTCATCATACTCATCAAGAATTGCTCTCAAATCACCAACGCTAGGAGACTCCTCTTTGTATATCCCAAGCTTCGCCATCTCTTCTTCTATGTTCAATTCACCTATTGTTCTGCGGATGGTCAACACACTCTCAGGGTTAGGGGTTGGGCCAGGAAGAGGTTTGCTAACTCCACGGGTTGATGAAGAGGATGTGATAATCGGGTCGCCGTCTGAACCAATGCTAAGGCGTTCTAGTAAGCCAATGTCGCTGAGGCCAATTTTCCCCCTCCATGACTCGACCCAGTCCATCTCACCCTCAATAAGAATTACAATACCATCATCTAGCGACCGGAATCGGTAGCAGGAGCGTATTTCGTCTACCACGACCTATAGCGGAGAGAGGTGGTTCTTGAACCAACCGTTAATATGACGCAAATTCAATCAACATTGGCTCATTTGGTTTCAAGCAAGCCGGCGGAATTTGCCACCTTCTTCTTGTTGCCAGCAAGACCCATCTGGGTGTTGGTAAACAGTAATCCCATCCGTCACTTGATATTCCCCACCACCTGGTAGATTTTGGTATGAATCAACAAATTCTGTTTCACCTTCAGAGATGACATTGTCGGCAATGGGATTGGCTTCAATGGCGGGGGAAATCAGCGCGGGTTCCTCATCCTGTTCAACAATTGAAGGATGAATAGTTTCCAATTCTTCAGATTCTTCAGTCGCGTCCATTTTGTCATTGAATAGTGAATTCTCATTGACTTCTAGAACCTCAGGGTCCTTCCTATCACGCATTGTAAATATTAAACTGATGACACCAATTCCGACTAATATCAAAACGAATGCTGAAATCATCCAATTAAACGGTGTTTTACCAGCAACCTCTGAAGGTGTACCATCACCTACTTTTGGACCATTATCCTCAGCAATCTCATCTGCAACAAATCGCGGTGAGAGCATTACTACAGTCTTGTCCCACCCACCAATTGATGTGTTCTCGGACTCATCGACCTGTTCAAATCCTAACGAAAGTGGGAAGATTCCTGAGGTGTCATCACTCTCTTCGGCCGTACAATCAAATTCTGCCCTTCCTGCTGGTGTAACTTCAAACACTATTGATGTGCAATCGAACGGATCAATAGATGAATTAGGAGAGAGTTGAACAAAGCCATTAGCATCACCACTATTGGTTACGGTACATTTGATAAAGTGTGTTGATGAAGAATAATTTCCTATTTTCCCATCGTATGCAATGCTTTGAATTGTAAGTTCATCATCATAATTAATGCAGGAGATATGCCATTCAGGTGCTGGTGGAGGAGTCGCAACGATTTCCAAAGATGCTGTCGGCGAATTGACAACCCAATCCGAAGTTGAAAGTACCATTGAAATTGTATGAATTCCAATTGTTGGAATAGTGACAGTGTAAGTCCCTGCCCCTCCAGTTGGCTGAACAACCTCAACGATTTCCCCATTTAACAAGATTTTAAGTTCCATTGAGCAACCAATTGAGCATATTGCATCGTATGCGATATCAAAAGGTCCGGGATGCAAAACTGTCGGCACAGGTGACTGAATTGTCAGAGACAATATATCATCAGCTGGAATCAATGACATGGTCGCATCAGGACCGGACACTTCATCATCGGCGATATTACCAAACTCATCAATCACTTGCATTTCAAACTCGTAAATCCCTGATGAAAGTGTGGTTAAATTTTGAGTGTAATTAGCCTCAAAACTGAAATGCCTTGCACCTAATTTACTATTTATCCCATGTAACATTGCAGTTGCAATGGCACGGTGTCCAGCATCAGTGAAATCATCATTCCAATCAATCCACTCAGGATGCTGAGGGCCATCATCAGATAGTGGAACTAAAGTTACCCAAGATCTTGTTGAGGCTATTTCAGTGATAATCCTGTTCTTTTCAGTAATAGTCTGGAACTCTCCATATTGGTAACAACCTCCTGGCCCCGAACCAATATGACAGATATAATCAGGATCAATTTCCATAACCCCGACATATATTTGTGCACCAGTTGATGCAAGACTATCAAACAGAAGTGGGAAAGAAGATTGCCAAACACTAGTTGATGAGGATTTATAATCACGGATTGGAACTATTGTAATAATATCAGGATTTGCTGCCTTAATATCATACTGTTTAGAGAGGAAAGTTGTAACTGAGCCCCATGAATCGGAGATATTTGTCAGAGTTAGCCCTGGCCAAGTTTGGTTTAATTCGTCAAATATAATCCCAGTTGTACTGTTATTAGCACTTGAAGCACCTATTCCCATTGTTTCTTCTGAACCAAGAGCAACATAGGAGGAAAAGTTGAGTGGGTCGTTCACTACTGGGTCAGACAGTGGGATTGACAGCGAAAAACCATCAGGCCCAGTGATTTCTAAATTTGCAGTTGAGTTATCCCGAGACGTGGCTAGCCATTGTCCAGACACTCTCCACGAAAGGCTTGAATTATCTTCACTTACCACAGTTAATGGTCCTTCATTTGGCGGAGTTGTATCAATAACATTGACTTTATCAATTACTGCTGATGACCAGTTTCCTTCGTTCAAATTTATATCCAACACTCTGAATCTAAGATCCCACCAACCAAGTTCAGTGCGGGATAGTGAGATCGAACCATCATAAACTTTTGAAGCATCGTGCCAATACAATGGCACAACGAAATCATCTTCAGTATCAACAGGATTGATGATGTGCACAAACATGTTGAGGTCCGTTCGGTTTTGAACTGCTGCTGCCTGAAATACCAATTCAACCCCTGGCTGAGTCTCACATACAGCTACAATAACTCGCTCACAGCCACCAACGCTCATAAACTCAAATTCGGGGAATACCGGTCTCAGAATCAAAGTCTCGTACCACGCACCAACCCCTGAAGGTGTGCGTGAGTTTCCTGCAGCATCAGTCATCCACAGCCATATCGCCATTGAATCCCCATACTCCGCAGAATGTTGAGATGTGTCATAAAATGCAATGTAGTTATTGTGAAGAGTATCCCAACCCATGGTTGAAAATGATGCAGGTGGCCATGAAGAGATGCTACCAAGCCCCTGCAAGTGCCAATCAATCGTAACATCAGATTCATTGCCCAATACACTAACGCGAATCTCAACCAAATCTCCTACTCTCACCTCTGTTACTTCTTGGCCATCAACATAGAAGGTTATGTCACTAACTTCTGGCAAAATATCGTCAATAAAGTTGACCGAAAGACCATCCAAAACTACCTCGTGAGAATCTAATGTAATTCCTTGGCTCATTATGGGGAATGTACTGAAAGTTGCTTCAGCCCAACGTCCACCAGTTCTATTCACATAATCGTTGAGCGCGGATAAAATACTGCCATTCTCACCCAATTTTTCAGTTAATTCGTATGGTACAATGGCAAATGTGCTAGAAAAACCACCCATGTACGGACCTTGTGCTGAACAATCTAAATCTAAATTATTCCACACTATTCCGGATGGACCATTAGTTGTGGATGCATTACTTTTCCAATTCGTTTGTAGCAGTGAATTATTCAATTCAATGGTCAGGCCCATTGCAGGGAATTGACTACTGTTAATTGATAGAATAGTATTGCCAGCGAGTGAAATTGTAATGTTTGAATCAACATTGAAAGTTGGCGGGATGATATGTATCCATCCAGAACCAATTGGAGTGGAATTGGTTGGAACAGATATGTGGAAAGTTGTCGGCCCACCAAATTGGCTGAAAGTTGCTGCAGAATCCCTGACAACCCCTAAATTTTGCGGGAAATACCAGAATGGTGCACCACCAGTGGTATTAGAAATCGCTAGTCTAAAATTATCAATCGAATACCAGTTTGACAAATCTAAATCAATAGAATTAATTCTAGGTGTAGTTGTATTATTGGTTGTTGAGAGCCAAAAATTGAATTGAATCAAAGAAAATGGAGGCAGTTCCTCATAAGTAAGATTGAACGAGTCCCACTGTGACCAAGTTGTACCATCTACTGAGTATCGATAAGTAGCTACAATCGAGGTGTTAGCAGGTTGGGTATTCGGTATCCTAACTACCCCA
>CAUZNH010000007.1:0-12635 GCA_963581345.1 Candidatus Thalassarchaeaceae archaeon
AGCCTCAATAATGCTTTTTTCGAGGGCAATTTGTTGCCACTGAGAGACATCTGGGTTGATAATATCAAAGACAAATCCAACGATTATTCTGCCCACAAGCCACAGGATTAATACCGGGAACATCCAGTTTATTTTTGTCACAGTGACTAGAAATCTCCTTGCAGTTGATGCGGCACCAACATATCTTTGGGCAAAATTAGGGAAAGTTCTGAGAATTAATGCTAGAGAACCAAGATAGCCAATCATTGATAATTCTAGAAGCCGATTTGGAACTAACCATTCCGAAGGCACGAACTTCAACACTAGCAGTGGACTAATCGCTAGTAAAATCTGAAGCGGTGCTGCTAGCATCTGCAATCCACCGTGAACCTCCAACAGTGACCGTTTACTACCTACCATTTCTCTGTTCACGATCTGCATCATTTTTCCTGATGGCGATGTTAGCACATGAGTTCTAGCGCGGTCAATCTTCCCCGCGTCCTTCATCAAGCGACTGGCGCCAATTACTGGCATCCAACCACCTTTCTCGGCCACTGAAACTGGCATCCAACCCCCTACAACCAATGCTAGCACCAGTGAGAGGATTCCATATCCTAGTGAGCCACTAAGAATCCACGGTATAAGGTCAACTCTGAGAAGAGGGCGCTCACCAAGAATACCCCCAAAATCAATGAAATATGTGGCTGAGAATGCAATTGCAGGTGCAAGTATTACTTGGCCACAAACAATTATGGTGAGCCAAAACCTCTCAAGGAGCGTGCTTCTTTGCTCTGCCACACCCTAGCCGACTCTAACTTTTAGCCATATTATCTTCGCTTCTTCAGAGGCGAAAAGACCGATATTTCAATAGTCTGTATTTAGCCAAAAATGTGGGGAAATGCGACATATGCCCTAGACAGATGCCAATCAACCTTTTTATCTCGACTCGGTTGGGACCACTGTTGATGCGAATGAGCCGGCTGAAATCCGTTACCCTTGCTTTGCTGTTATTTGCTACATTAATCGCGCCTATTTCAGCAAATGTAGGCGCTTCAGGGCCAAAAACAATGGTTGATTTCACAGTCGAAAGCATTTCCATTGGAAATGCTTCTGTGGCAGCCTTTCAGTGGGACCAACCTGACGGTACGCAGAAGGATTATTTCTTGAAATCATCAGTTTTACCAATACAAGTTTCTTTCAAGCAGGCTGGTTCTTCATTACAGACAACTGCAGCCACTGGTTACATCGAAGTTTGGCACCCTGTGGGGGTTAAAGTCGCCGAATGGAATTATTCTCTATCATTATCAGGTGGCCAATCAGTAATTCACGAAGTTGTTTGGACCGCAGAAGCCGCTCACAGTCAACTTGATGAGAACGGTACACTAAGTGGAGGTTACATAATCAAAGGCGTAGTTGATGCTGGAATCGCAGAAGGCGACACCTCAAATGATGTTACTGAAGAACATATTCCGATTGCTATTTTCTTTGATAACATGGAGAAAGGAATTTGTGGATCCAATGATGGTGATACTGTAATGGATTGCCCTGGAGAAACTTACTATAAACCTACATTTGCCTCAGTAGGTCTTGACAGTAACGGTCAAACCGATGGTCATGGGCCATGGCAGATGGACAACTCATCTGGTTTTATTGGCACAAAACACTGGCGACATTCAGTCCCAGGACAAGATTATGTCAGTAATGGAAATGACCACATTCTTTGGGGCTGGTTGATTCCAGGCGGTGCGACTTGCGAAGACCCCGGTCATGGTTTAGGTTGGGGAATAACCGCAAACGAACTCAATGGATTATACTCTGCTCCATTCTGTAAGGTTTCACTTACTGGTGGCAATTACATTTCAATGCAACTTGCCACTCAGGCATGGGGAGGATTAGGCCTCGGTAATGATGAGGTTGCGTTAGAAGCAACTTCTGCTGGTGTAGTTATTGCTACTAAAAATTTGTCAGAATCGGGAATAAGTGGTGCCACTGACGATTGGACTCCAGTAATCTGGGATTTGGGTCCTGATACTAGCACTCAGGTTTTCAGTTTAAGTTACCATTTCCAGAGCGACAATTCGGGGGCTTCAGCTGGTTTCCATGTTGATCAATTTGCTCTATTTGGTATCGAGAAGGTTCAAGAATATACCATCACGGTAAACTGTGACAATCCAGAGACGGGTTATCTTGTAATTCCAGCAGACCCTCTACCCCCTTCTCTTCATTGTACTTTGACGAACAATGGGTACCGAGAAAAAGCATTGCAAATCCTTTCAACAATTGATAATGATACATGGATGAACACTTATTCTCCTATTCGAATTGACTCAAACAACATCAATGACCATGATTACAGTGTCCCATTAAATCCAATAGGATACAACGAGACTACAGAATTTTGGGTGAACCTGACAATTCCACCCGGGTCAAATGTAGAGCAACTTGAATGGAATGTTTCACTGTTAGATTACTATACTGGCGATGCAAAGGAGATTATTTCCATTCCTCTTTCAGTTGGTGCTTCTTACTCTGTTGATATCACTCAATACAGTCCCAGTGTGGTTCCAAGCATTGCTCCTGGTGAATCAAAACTGGTCAAGTTTAGACTAGAAAATACTGGGAATCAGATGGCGTACTGGAATCTAGATGCCTACTTCAACCGTAGTGAGTGGGGTAACTCTCATTTCAGATTCCTTGATGCAGAAGAAAATGGAAGCGAGATTTCCTTTATGCAGTTGGAGAAAGGAGAGCAACAGTATTTCTGGGCTGAATTCACATCCCCTTACATGCTAGCACCAGGTCTTACAGAAGTGACAATTCTCGCCGCAGGTCAATCTCCAGCTACAGCACAACAAACTCGTAAATTAAATGTTGACACCCCTCAAGTTAACGACTTAACAATGGTTTCATCTGAGCAACAGATTACTGCTGAGGCGGATGCAAGGACTAGGATAGTTGAGATTGAATTGACAAATAATGGCAATGCTCCTGAACGTTTTGACTTGTTATTGACCGCTGATTGGCGTCTCGGTGCCTCAGTTAGTCAACCCGTAACCGAAGAGATCGGCTCTAATGGTGACAGCGCCACAATCCTTCTTGTGATGCCAATGCCTTACGGTATTCGTCCTGATACATATTTCCTAACAGTAAGGGCGTCGTCACAGGCAAACAGTTCTTTCTTCAAATTATCACAAGTTGAATTGGTAGTTGAGCCGACTTATCTAATCAATGTCGAAGATGTTGATATGAGTGGGCAGACATTCCAAGGTGGTGCAGATGTCAAGACGATTTCATTCGAGGTCACTAATAATGGCAATGATTATGACGAATTTACAATTGAATTAGATACACCAGTAGGGATGAGTGCTGTAGTGATTCAGAGTGACCAATACAACCCAGATAGCCCACCTTCTGTAGCACAAGGGTCGTCTGTGAACATCACCGTCCAGTACTCGTTTGATGTTGGGACAAATGGCCTTCTAGAAATGGTGGTTTCAGCACGTTCAGTTCAGTCTGGAGGGATTGCAGGGGGCACAGGTTCTGCAATATTCCAAGTGGGTGCTCAAGGATGGATTGATTTAACTCCGGGTACAACCGTCACTCTTGATTCAGAAGGATGGGTTTTAGTAAATGTGACAATCCACAATCGTCACCCAACCAACTCTCAGTTCATTCGTCTTGATGTTGAAGCAGGGAACGCACGCCAATTCGCTTCTGTGCGCGTACAAAGCGAGGATTCCTCCTTTGTTCTTGACCCTGATATGAAAAGGTCTGCTGCAATCAAATTCTCTATCACAGAGACGCAATACATGAATTTGCCAGAAGATGAGATGTTATTCAATATCACCGTAATAGCAACAGGTGATGATGACGTATCAGAGGCCGTGATCCAAGTGAATGTAATCCGTGATACATCTGGTGGTGCTAATGCTGAGGGTGGGACTGGCATGGGTCTTGGTAATATCATTGCATTTATTATCGGAGGAATTATTGTTCTTGGGTTGATTGTAGTGTTGGCAAAGGTAGTGTCATCTACTAATCGCGAAGAAGAAGAGATACTTTCTCTAGGGGGATATCAGCGTCAATTGGAGGAGACATATGGTAGCATGCCAGCAGCTCCAGATGTTCCGGTAGGTGGTATTAGTGCTCCATCGCTACCTGTTACAGATGAAGTGGCAAATTCAGCCTATGGCGGGGCAGCAGAAATCTTTGAACAACAGATGACAACAACTCCTGCTGGTAGTCCACCCGCAGGTAGCCCTCCATCACCTCCCCAAGCAGCATCATCACCTACTCAAGAGGAAGTGCCAAGTGGTGCCCCTCCTTTGCCACCTGATGGTTTACCAGATGGTTGGGACATGACTCAGTGGGCGCACTACGGTGAACAGTACCTAGAACAACAGGGGCTCAAGTGAACCATCTCTCTAATTGATTCAGATTGAAAGATGAATTTTGACATTTTTCGCTGTTTTAACAGAATTCCATTGACTTCACTTATTGTCAAGTGAGCGGTTGGCCTTAAGAGGGGGGCGTGGGTCGCAAGCCCGCCCCATAGGGGCGATTATACCGGAAGTGGTTGAAGTGTATGGCGGACAAGCACCAATTTTTATTCTCAAAGACGGAACTGACCGAGTAAGAGGCAAGAGTGCCCAGAGCAACAACATCGCAGCGGCAAAAGCAGTCGCAGATGCAGTTCGTTCTACTCTTGGTCCAAAAGGAATGGACAAGATGTTAGTTGACAGTATGGGTGATGTCGTAATTACCAACGATGGCGCTACAATTCTGAAGGAAATGGATATTGAGCACCCTGCGGCGAAGATGATTATTGAAGTTGCAAAAACTCAAGAACAACATTGTTACGATGGTACAACAAGTGCTGTAGTCATTGCAGGGGAATTACTCAAGCGTAGTGAAGATTTGATAGATCAGAATGTTCACCCTACAGTAATATGCCACGGTTTTAGATTAGCAGCAGAGAGAGCAGTTGAATTACTTGAAAGCCATTCTATTCCAGTCACTGATGAAGACACTCTTGCAGAAGTTGCAAAGACTGCACTTACTGGGAAAAGTGCTGAGGCAGTGAAATCATTTTTAGCTGATATTTGTGTAAAAGCAGTAAAGTCAGTTGGCAGTGAAGAAGATGGTGAACGAGTCGTATCATTAGATGATATCAAGGTTGAAAAGCGTCAAGGCGGTTCTATCAAATCAAGCACCCTAATTGATGGGATAATCTTGGACAAAGAACGAGTTCACCCTGGGATGCCAAGAACTGTAAATGATGCAAAGATTGCTTTAGTTAACAGTGCAATTGAAGTTAAGAAAACTGAAGTTGATGCAAAAATTCAGATTACAGACCCAAGTATGTTGGCAAAATTCTTAGAAGAAGAAGAAAACTATCTGAAGGGATTAGTAGAGAAGTTGCAAAACTCTGGGGCCAATGTTTTAGTTTGCCAAAAGGGTATTGACGATATCGCACAACACTACCTAGCAAAGGCTGGGTTGTTCGCAGTACGCAGGGCAAAGAAGAGTGATATGGAAGCACTCTCAAAGGCAACTGGTGGGCGTATTGTGACAAATATTGACGATCTTGAGAATGCAGATCTTGGAAGTGCTGCCAAAGTAGAAGAGCGGAAAATTGGCGACTCAGATATGGTCTTCATTACTGGCTGTCCTGAAGCAAAGAGTGTCTCAGTTCTCCTACGTGGTGGGACTGAGCATGTTGTTGATGAATTGCGCCGTGCCTTTGATGATGCAATCGGCGTCATCAGTGTGGCTTGGGAAGATGGTTCTATTCTGACTGGAGGCGGAAGTGTGATGGCTGCATTGAGCCGTGATTTACGAATATATGCCGAAGGAATTGGTGGCCGTGAGCAGATGGCAATTGATGCATTTGCTAGCGCTCTTGAGGTGATTCCTCGTACTCTTGCTGAAAACGCTGGACTTGATCCGGTAAATACAATCATTGAGTTACGAAAGGCTCATGCTGAGGGTAAAGCAACATTCGGAGTGAATGTCTTTGAAGGCGGAGTTATGGATATGCAAGTTGCACAGGTGCTTGAACCAACAAGAGTGGTTGAGCAAGCAATCCAAAGTGCTACAGAAACTGCTGTAATGATTCTAAGAATTGATGATGTCATATCATCCAAGGCCGTCTCTGGAGGCGGAATGGATGGCATGGATTTTGACATGTGATGTGAAGGCAACAATCCATAGTTGAAGTATTTGCATTTACTCATTTGAGTAAATTAGGTTGTATGTGAGATGCAATATGCGCGGCATGTTCAATAATCGACCTTTGGTCGAGCAATTCACCCAGCCTAGGCTGGGTAGGTGTCAGCATGTCGGAAGTTGTAGTCTGGATTGCTGATGGCTGTATCGTCTGTGATGCATGTGAGGATGAATATCCAGAAGTTTTCAAGGTAACAGATGACACCTGCTACATCACAGCAGAATCCCGAACCGATGGCGGATTTGACACCAATGAAGGCACAAAATCTGTATTGATAGATGGTTTAGATTTGGAGGCTATTCAGGACGCTGCTGGAGGATGCCCTGTTGATGTCATCATGGTAGAACTCGTAGACGGCAGTGAGCAAGCACCAGAAGCTGATGTCGAAAAATCTGTAGCGGATGTGGTTGAACCAGCGGCAACGGCTCCTGCCGTTTCTGCTGAGGCATCAACGGATGGCGACAGGTCGCTACTCGTATTGTCTGGTTCACAATCTGGTAACTCAGAAGAGATAGTAGCAAAGATTGGCAAATTAGCAGCGGATTATACATTGGAAGCAACGGTCAAAGGAATGGACGAAATTCAAATTGGTGACTTAGCAGGTTACCAGCGTATTCTCATCGTTTGCAGTACTTGGGGTGAGGGTGAAATGCCCGATAACGCCGAAGACCTGTGGATTGCCGCTAACGCGGATGGCGCCCCTTCACTCGCAGGAAGTCATTTTTCGGTGTGTTCTTTAGGTGACACTTCATACGAATTCTTTTGTCAATCAGGAATTGATTGGGATGGCTGGCTAGAGAAGGCTGGTGCAAACAGAATAACACCTAGAGTTGATTGTGACGTTGATTATGATGCTATGGCTGATGCTTGGCTAAAAGATGCATTGGCTCACATGGGCGCAATTGATGGTGAAGGAAATTTCAACGAAGAGGTAGTTGCTGTACTCAAGGAAAAAGCAGCAGGTGGTTCTAAGAAAGCAGCAGCAGGTTCAGCATTTGATATTCCTGAATTAGTTGGTGCAGAGATTCAAGTCAATGCACGTGTATTTCGTTACGACCCAGTATCTGGTCAATCTGGTCACGATATTTGGCGCTGTGCAGTTCCTGAAAGTGTCAGCGTTTTGGAACTTCTTCGTTTGCTCAAGGCAACCGAAGATGGTAGCCTAACTTTCCGCGATGGTAACGTGGATGACCCAACTACGGCTATTTCAGTCAATGGCAGGAATATTTTGCCTGGCCGGGTCGCACTTTCTGAAGTTGTTCGCGATAAGGGGGGTGAGTCATCACTACGAATTGATCCACTTTCAGGGTTTGATGTAATTCGTGATTTAGCAGTTGACCACTCAGATTATCAGATTCACCTTGCTAACAGCAAACCATGGATGCATGCTGCAACGAGGGAAGGGACCAAGGTTTCTCAAGGTATCATCGGTGCAATGGATTCAGTTACAGCCTCAAGCCTTCACCAAGCGTCAGATTGCTCAAGTGGCCAGTTACTTCACGCTTCAAGTGACACCGTCCCTCACAACCGCTCATACATTGGGCCAGCAGTAATTGCTCGTCTTTGGGCTCGTTACAATGATCCTCGCACCTCGCAAAAAGGTAAAGATGGATACTTAGCAACAATTGAGTCTGAAAATGGAATCAAAGCAGAAGCTGATATGAGTTCGATTTACAAATCTGGTAGGGCTTGGGAAGGAGCAGCACCTAGTTTGTTAGAGGCTAAAACAAAAACCCTACAAGATAGTGGATTTACTGGGCGGCACGGTAAGCATGTTTGGTGGTTTTCTGAAACTGTGAAACTATCAGGGAGACTTAATGAGACAGTTTTGGCAGGCGCAACCCTTGGCCCATTCGGAATGGCGAAAAACGCAATCACCGGTGTTCTCCCAAGGATGTTGTTAGGGTTCACTAGGACAGGTGGTCCAATGATTAGAGATTTACAGGCGTTGGCTGTACCGCCAGCAAGTGTTGGTAAGATGCCTAAGATGATTAATACTTCAGTTGATGACCACCATGAGGTGGTTGCTATCTTCAATAAATTCGATAGGAGGTTCTGAAATGGCAAAAAATAGATATGCATATTTCCCAGGATGCGTGACTCTAAATTCAGCTAGAGAAGTGCAAGATGCAATGCTTGCTTTAGCCCGTGCTTTAGATATCGAGTTAGTACCTCTCAACGGTGCTGCATGCTGTGG
The DNA here is from genome assembly GCA_963581345.1 of Candidatus Thalassarchaeaceae archaeon. GTDB lineage: Archaea > Thermoplasmatota > Poseidoniia > Poseidoniales > Thalassarchaeaceae > MGIIb-Q1. The sequence continues at coordinate 8,406 of CAUZNH010000007.1, forward strand.
TGCTGGTGTCATCAAGCAAGCAAATTGGGAATTACAAATCGCCCTTAATGCGAGAACATTTGCTCAGGCTGAAGCCGAAGGTTTGGATGTACTTACTCCTTGCGCTAGTTGCCAAGGTAACATGTCTGAGGATTTTGGCAAGTTGACGGACGATGCTGACTTACGTGAGCGAGTGAACGAGCAGTTGGAATCAATTTGTGGCCTACGATTTGAGGGCACCATGAAGATGCGTCACCTGCTTCATGTGTTGGTTGAGGATATTGGATTAGATGTTGTTGCGGCTGCAGTAAAAAACCCTATTGATTTCCCAGTTGCAGGGTATTACGGGTCAGTGATGCAACAGGATGGTTCCTGTGGAGATGACGATATTTATGATCCACATTACTTTGAAGATTTGATTGAAGCTTTGGGTGGCGAACCTGTTCATTATGATAGTAAAGCGAAAAGCGTAGGTTTCCCATCATTACTCTCAGAAGAATCAAGTGCACTGAAAATGACGGCGTCAGTACTTTCTGATGCAAAGAGCGAAGGTGCTATGGTGATGGCTTCTGCTTGCCCTCTTTCCCACATTAATCTTGATTCTTACCAAGTGAAGGCTGGCCGAGTTTCTGGTAGTGATGTTGAAATGCCTGCAATACATTTGCCAGAATTAGTTGCATTCGCACTCGGCGCTTACAAGGATAGATATGCACAGTTGAAGACAAGAGTGCTCGTCATGGGGAACTGAATTGAGTTCGACGAGTCTATTTCCGCAACACTTCTAAGATTGTTCTAGCACTTGCTGGACCGACGCCACTTACCTGGCAAAGTTCTGCTTCATCTGCTTTAGTTATCGCTTCTATAGATTTAAAGTGCTCTAGTAATCTTCTAGCAGTTGTTGGCCCAATATTTGGTAGGGATTCAAGGAGGTGAAGTTTGTTAGTCTGCTTCTGTTTTTCATCTTTAAGATCTAGAGTTCCTTTCTTTGATGTCTTTAAAACCACTTTCGGGTCAGTTGCAAGGCCTGAATCAATTAACGATTCAGTGGCATCAATTGTGTTTTTTTCATCTAATCCACTACCCCCAGGAATTTGGTTAGCAAACCAAGGGTTTGGTTGTTCTATTTCATCACCAAATTTCATCCTCTCTCTTGCTTCTTTTGTTAAGGCACCCAATAATGCCTGTTCACGTCGTGCAGCGATGATGAGGAACCGAGCAGTCTCTTCCCCATCCTGAGTTGTGACAACCGGAAGCCCTAGGTCAATTGTCAACGTTGCCAACGCACCCATTAATGCATTATTGTGGACAGCTCTTTGCGTGAAAAGACCCCCACCTTCAATGAGCAAAAGAGGACGGGGGGCTGCTGCAATCAAACGGTGTGCTTGCTCAAGCAGCCTACCGTCTAAAAGAGAATCAACAAAATCTCGTACCCGCTTTCTTTCTACTAAGACCCTGTCACCAATTTTGAAATCACCTATTGCTAATGTTTTGACATCAACATCAACTCCTTGAAGTCGAAGAGTTGCAGCAATTGAAGTGTTTAGTTCCCGATGGTCAATCACAATTCGGCAGGGAATATCAGCTTCGTGTGCCAATGGGTCAATTGCTTCTGTGGTTAATGCTTGAACGATATCTTCAGCAGCTCTAACTGCTAGTTTGGCAAGATTTTCGTTAATATCTAATTCATCGTCTTCAATTTTGTCTTTAGATTCCTTTTGTTCATCTTCAATGGTTGGAGATGGTACAGAAGATGGAAACGAATCAAGGCCCGTTTGTCCTCTAGGGCGGAGTCGAGAAGGTACATTCTCGTATTTTTTACCTTTATTACCATCTTTTGTTTCATCGATATTATCATCTGGAATTTGACCTTCCACCGTTGTTATAACGCGGTCTGTTAGTTCACCTAATTCAGGTGCTAAGCGCTTCATTTCAGACATCATGAAGGCGTGTGCTGAACCAATAACTCCATTTTGTCGGACTTTGAAGGTTTTCAAAAGTTCAACAGGGTTATCATCAGTAGGGCGTCCCATATTTCTACGAACTTTTTCAATCGCTTGCTTCATCTTCTTTTCACGAAAAAGTGCTGATGCGCGAGCCCCTTCATCTCTAGTATCTCTAGCGATTAGTACATGCACAGTACCGGCTCGATGCCTTCCAGTTCTTCCGCGTCTCTGAATCGTTCGTATTTCACTACCAACTGGCTCATAAAAAACCACAAGATCTGCTCTCGGTACGTCTAATCCCTCCTCACCTACAGATGTTGCAACTAAAACATTGCATTTTCCTTCTCTGAATCTTTTCAAACCTTCGAGTTGTGCTTTTTGAGTCATTCCAGTGCTACCGTCTCTGCTACTCTGACCGACAAATCGTTCCGGTTTTGCCTGACCTGAATCTTCTAATCGTTTTACTATTTCATGCACCGTATCCCTGAAGTGAGCGAAGATGATGACGCGGCTTTCTGGGTGAGCCTGTAATTGGTCTAGCACTAAATTTACAGTTTTATTTACCTTTTCGTGTAACTCAGGACTATGTTTAAGATTTTCAAATAGTTGAGTGATCCGGCCATCATTAAAGAATGCAGATGCACCTTTATCGCCATTTTCACCTGAATTCTTTAAACGGCTAAGATATTCTCTTGATGCAGCCACTCCTTGGCTGAGTAGATAACCGATAAGATTCAGCAGTCTTTGTGCTTGAGCACATTGCCTAGCGGCATTGTATGCTAACCCCTCTCCCTTGACAATCGCTCCTTGAATACGCCCTCGGGTTTCATTCAATTGACTGCTTGTTGCCCGGCCGGTGTGTACGTGGTACCCTAACCTGCGAAGTTGGTCAACAAGGTGTTCTAACCACATTTGCAAAGGTGCAGCCATCAACTTTAGCCCATCATCAACATCAACAAACACCTCTTTTACTTCCAATCCCGCAGCATAAGGCGATAACAACGCGTTCTCAGCCGAGCGAGAGTGAATCCGCCTCAAGCCAAGTCGATTACAAACCTCCTCAACTTGTTCCCTAGTTGATCCTGGGCTGGCAGTTGCACCCAAAATTAGTGGGTTATCAGCAAATTGTAGATACAGGTCACCCACTTCTGCAGATGAGTGTTTACCAGTTGAATGGTGAGCTTCATCTGCTACAAGAATCGTGACATCTGATAGGTCAATTGAACCACGGTTGACATCATTTCGAATTACATGTGGAGTTGCAACTATTATTTCAGCGGCATCCCAACGTTTCTGTCGTTTACGCCAATCTATAGAGCCACTCATAGAGGTTATACTATCCTCTGATTTCTGGTCTTTTATTACTGTTTTTAAATCTTCAAAATGCTGATTCACAAGTGCATTTGTTGGTGCAATTATCAAGGCTCTCCCACCGACTGAATGAAGCCTTTCAGCGAGCACCATCCATTCAATTGGAGTTTTACCAAGGGCGGTAGGCAATACCAACAAAGTTGGTGCACCTAAACAATCGGCTACTGCTTCAATCTGATACGCCCTAGCCTCTACTGACTCTGCAGTGAGACGAGGATGCTCAATAAAAGCGGCCATGAACATCAATCCCGGAGGTCACGGTTCAAAATGATTCTCTCGTTAGATAAGAAATTTAATCCACCAAATGATAGTCAATTTGAAAGTAAGTGTGATAGCGAAATAAGTATTTGATTCAATAACAATAATATGCCATTAATTAGCATCAAAAACGTTGCATGGGGCTTTATTACTACCTTTGTCTGATGGGTGGGGTTCATATATGGATGGTCGGTCGGCGAGGCGCTCACATAGTGAGGTACCAGACACAGAGGGCTATGCAACAAGCAACCCGCAACTCGGAAATCAAATTCTGAAATCCGAATAGTGTCACGGTGGCTCCTTTGCTGTGCGGGCCGGCATTGCGCCGCTTCGGCGGCTTACTTTGTCGCAAACAACCACCGAAAAGGAGGAAATCCAAATGGGAGACAGACACAAACCCAAGCGTGGTAGCATGGCTTTTGGCCCGCGTAAGCGAGCCCGTCGACAAACCGGGCGAGTCAAATCTTGGCCAAGTAATGGCAATGGGGAAGTCAAGATACAGGGTTTCGCAGGATACAAAGCTGGAATGAGCCACGTTTTAATCCGTGACGAAAATCCAGGTAGTCCTAGTGCAGGCCAAGAAATCCGTAGAGCAGTAACAATTGTGGAAACTCCACCATTGCAGATTCTTGGTATCCGCGCATACCACCAAACATACTACGGCAAGCAAACTGCTGGA
>CAUZNH010000008.1:0-12216 GCA_963581345.1 Candidatus Thalassarchaeaceae archaeon
TGATGAAGAGGGCCTTAAGTTGGGCAAGCCTAATCCTTCATCGGAGGGAATTGGGCGAAACTTGAACCGATACCGAAGCGTCATTTCACAAGTTACTACGAGTGACATCAAAGTTCCTCTTGAAGCAAAACCAATCCGCTTGAAGATGGCTGCAGATTTGCCTTCTCTAGTTGATGAAATGTTAACTTACTCTGACAGAATAGACGCTATTGAGGCTGAACAAGGCGCAATCGCTGAAGAAGCGGATGCACTTGAAATACTCAAACCACTGGGAATTGATCTTGATTTACTTTCGGGATATGAAGGTGTCACAGTTTTTGTTGGCAATGTTAGTAGTTCACCTGCTACTAAGAAAGCATCTGGCGGTGGAATCGCAATCATTGGTGGCGACAAGAAAAAAGTGGCAGCAGTGTTCTGCAGAAATGAGAATGCGCCGTCAGTTCAGTCCGCACTTGATGATGCAGACTTCTCTTCAGTTTCAGTTCCAGCAGGGGAAGGTGATATTAGTGCGCGACTTTCTGATTTAGCAGCACGAAATCAAGTTCTATCAAATGAACTGGAAGACCTCCAATTAGAATTAGATAATTGGGGCGATAATAATGGTGCATCTTTGCAGGGGGGTGTTGAACTCCTTGAGAGAGATATGGCAATTGCCCTAGGTCCAGTCAAGGTCGCAACTAGTGAACACACTTTCGTACTTGATGGGTGGATAGAAACCTCTCGAAGTGATGAAGTGAAAGCAGCCCTTTCTGAAACATGCCTCTATGTTGAAGCCGAGGCATTCAAGATAACACCTGGCGGCGGTGGACATGGCCACCATGGTCCAGAATTAGAGATGCCTCCAATCAAGTTTGCAGACCGACATACAAGCAAGCCAATGGAATTGATTACTGATTTGATGGGTCGGCCATCGTATGGTAAAGTGGACCCGACATTATTCATGTTCTTCACCTACCCTATTTTCTTCGGTTTAATGCTTGGAGATATGGCGTACGGATTTATGACGATGGGTCTTGGTTACGCACTTTACAGGGCAAAAGGCCACGATGATACCATGTTGCTAGCTGCTAAATTCCTCGGTTACATTGGATTAGCCACAGTATTCTTTGGTTATCTATACGGTGAGTTTGCAGGATTTGAGATATTACCTCATGGTGGTTGCGACATTGGGACGATTGTTAGCGCCCACGCGTGCGAGGCCGCACATGGGCATTGGCATTGGACTGCTTCTGAAGCACCGGCTTGGGCAACATGGCCAACAATCTTCTATCCAAATGGTGGAGCATTCCACTGGTCAACTAGTGAGTTGAGTTTCTTTGCTTTCGCTGGAATTGAGCATGGCCTTCCTTTCGGTGCGGCCTTCTCCTACCCATTCCACCGAGTCACAATGGCATCTGCTGGTGGCAATCTTGAAGATCTAATTCTGCTAACAATTTACATGGGTGTTTTCCACACCTTGCTAGGATTGGCAATTGGCTTCCGGGATACATGGCTTTATGGCGATTCACATGGGAATATTGGACCGGCAGTCGCCTTCTTTGACAAAGGCTCTTGGGTTGCCATTCTAGTTGGTGGATTCCTCTTTGCATACGCATTCCTCGGCCTAAAAGGTGGGCATGGCCAGAGTTATCTTGACTTCCTATCTCAAATGCAACTTATTGGTGGAGTTATTGCTGTTATTGGTATTCTGATGTTGATTTATGCCTCATACAAATTCCATGGTATGCCACTTGTTATCGCTGCGATGTTGGGTCCTATTGAGGGAATTGGTATGATGTCAACAGTAGTATCCTATGTGCGACTATTCGCTGTAGGTATTGTTGGTGTTAAACTCGCTGAGACTGGAAATCATATGATTTACGGGCAGATGGAAGATGGCCATGGTACAGGCATGGTAGGACTGATTAACGATTTATCCCTTCAGGATGTGAGCGGATTTATTCTTGCAGCAATTCTTTTGCCAATGATACTGCCATTTGTTCTCAAGATGCTCAAAATAGATGTCCCACAACTTAGTTTCAAGATGCAACTCTTAGTAGGATTTGTTATTTCAGGAGGACTTGGTTTCGTGTTTGGGGTAGGTAGCAGTATTTTCCTACTGATTGTCCTATTCTTTGGCTGGTTGGTTGTTCAGGGATTCGCTTGGTTACTAGGCGTTGTCAGCCCTAATATCCACGCTGCTCGACTTCACTTGGTTGAGTGGATGAAACAATTTTATGAGGTTATAGGTGAGAAGTTCTCACCATTTGGGTTTACTGCCCGAACGGTGGAGGTTGAGCAATAATATATCAGATTCCAATGCAATGCATGGAAAAAATGGAGGAAATAAATATGAAAATAAATATGGTAAGAGGAATGCGGTTGATGCTTGTATTAATGAGCATCAGCTTGATCGCAGGAGTAGTCAGTGGACAAACCGCTGACGAAATAGCTGAGAAGGATACAATGGCAAAGTTGGGTGCGGGTATCGCACTTGCAGGTTGTGGAATTGGAACTGGCATCAGCCAAGGACAAATTGGCGCAGCAGCGATTGGAATGGTAGCAGAAGACAGTTCAAAATTCGGTACTGGTCTACTGTTCACTGTGATACCTGAAACTGTTGTGTTGTTCGGATTCCTTGCAATGTTCTTGTTGTGAGTAAATCGTAATCGGAGAATTGGAGGAGGATGAACAAAATGACGCTAGAAGCGTTGGCAAGCGAAATCGCCATTGCGGCGAAAAAGGAGGCGAAGGGTATCACCGACGCAGCCAAAACAGAAGCCAAGGGAATTCTCAAAGAAGCCAAGGATGAGGCAAATTCGTACAGCGAGGATATCAATGCTCGTGCTGAGCGAGAGAGCGCCCAGATTGAGACTGAAACCGTTGCAAGTGCACGTCAAGCAAACCAAAAGGAACAACTTATCGCAAGGCGTGAAGAGTTGGACACTACATGGGATGCTATTCGTGAACAGGTAGGTTCGTCTAGTATGAAAGGTCGAGCAGGGCTAATCAAAATATTGCTCGCTCAAGCTAAAGGTGAAGCGGACAGTGACATGATTCTATGTCCGGTAGGTATAGACCGACCGGCATTGGAAAAGGCTAGTTCAGGCTTTGACTTCGGAAACGATGTTGATGGCTTGGGTGGTTTTGTGCTAGAAACTCAGGACGGCTCAGTCGTTCTTGATTATCGCTTTGATGGGCGTTTAGAAGAGTCATGGGATTCAAATCTCTCAAATGTGACATCAATACTTTTTGGAGACGCCTAAGTGGATGGTGAGTTAGTTATGGCATCGGTATCGCGTGGTAAGTCAAATTGGGCAAATGCCTCTGCGCGCAGTAAGGCGCGTAAGGCTGGCTTAATTGATTCAACACAGATGCGACAATTATTGTTGCAGGGACCAGATGCCATGGCATCCAGCATTTCTGAAATGGGTTACAGGGCTGATTTAGACCTGTATGCTACCCGGCTCAGTGGTGCAGACCTTGTTGAAGCGGCACTAAATCACAATATGGACCGAGATTTGAATCAGGTACTACGATTCTGTCAAGGATACCTAGGTGATTTAGTATCTATTTTTGTTGAGAGATACACCTACCTGAAGGTAAAGACTGCTTTGAGAGCTATACGTAGTGGAGTGACTGACGAGATAGTATCAAGTCAAGTGCTCCCAGAAGAGAATCAATCTAACAGCCAGTGGCTAGAACTTGTAAAAAATTCAAACACCCTTGCTGATGCGGTCTCCGCATTGTCTGGGACAAAATTCGGCAAGGCATTGTCATCAGTTGAGGATAGTAACAACTTGATGGCTTTAGAAGATGCTCTTGATAGGCAATACTACCATGATGCTACTGAGAAGTTACGAGCAGGTGCAAGTAGTCACCCACAGTTACTCAAGTACTTGCGTACTGAAATTGACCATCGGAATGTGATTAATTTATTCCGCGCCCTGAAGCAGAGTTTCTCTTCGGATAAAAGAAACGAATTAATGTTGAAAGGTGGCCATGCTCTCAATTCAACCACTCTAAGGCAGGCTGCAGAAGCAGAAACTGAGGAAGCGTTGATTGAGGTATTACGTAGGGCACAGAATTTCAACGATAGTGGCTTTGATGATGCTCTTATCGCTTCACGCGAGAGGGGCACACTTGACCCAATAGTGAACAATTTAGTTGATCAACGTATGGTTATGCTGAACCGAATGGCGACATTGAATCCCCTATCGGCTTTCCCTGTAATCAACTATGTAGAACGTAAGGCGTGTGAGGTTTCTAACCTACGTATGATTACTCGTGGAAGGGCAGCGGGCCTTTCTGATGAAGTCATTGAAGCACATTTGAGAATTTAAGGAGGGAATGACATGGAGATTGCAGTAGTAGGCACACCCGAATTCAGCCTTGGATTCCAACTTGCAGGGGTAACCCGCATACTAAACCCGCCAAATGATGAGGAGATGGAGAAGGATTTGCGTCAACTCCTCAATGACAATGAGGTCGGTATCGTCGTGATTGACGCTACAGACCTTATCAAAATGCCCGACAGGCTTCGCATCCAGCTGTCGGATAGCATATCACCAACGTTTCTTGGCATCGGCACCGAGCAGGATAACACCTTGCGGGAGCAGATAAAGAGTGCAATAGGCGTTGACCTCTGGAAGTGAAACTTAAAAATAATTTGAAGGAAGTGATGAAATGAGTAAAAATGGACAAATATACAGAATATCTGGACCAGTAGTGACTGCAATTGGATTGGACGCGAAAATGTACGACGTGGTACGAGTCGGTAACGAAGGCCTAATGGGTGAAGTTATCGAATTGCACGGCGAAAAAGCGGTCATTCAAGTGTATGAAGATACCTCGGGTGTACGCCCTGGTGAACCGGTTACAAACACCGGCCAAACCTTGTCGGTACAGTTGGGGCCTGGTCTGTTGACCCAGATTTATGATGGGATACAGCGGCCTCTACCAATTCTCCTTGAGAAGATGGGTACGTTCATCACCAGAGGTGTTGATGCAGACGGTCTTGACCAAGAGAGAAAGTGGGCCTTTGTGGCGACTGCTAAGAAGGGAGACAAAGTTGAGGGGGGCCAAGTAATTGGCACCGTTCAAGAGACTGAAACAATCGCCCATAAAATCATGATTCCTCCAAACATGAGTGGTACAATTAAGAGTATCAAAGGTGGAGATTACACAGTATCAGAAACTGTCTGTGTACTTGATGATGGCACAGAGATTGCAATGATGCAGCGCTGGCCAGTCCGCGCACCCCGCCCATACAAGCAGAAGTACGCGCCAGACACTCCTCTAGTGACTGGTATGAGAATCCTCGACTTCTTGTTCCCACTTGCAAAGGGTGGAGCAGCAGGTATCCCAGGACCTTTCGGGTCTGGAAAGACTGTGACTCAACAATCACTAGCAAAGTACTCCGATGCACAAATTGTGGTTTACATTGGCTGTGGTGAGCGAGGTAACGAAATGACAGAAGTGTTGGATGAATTCCCTCACTTGATTGATCCAAACACAGGTAAGCCTCTAATGAACAGAACAGTTATGATTGCAAATACATCTAACATGCCTGTAGCTGCTCGTGAAGCATCTGTTTACACAGGAATCACAATTGCAGAATATTTCCGTGACATGGGTTACGATGTTGCTTTAATGGCAGATTCTACCAGCCGCTGGGCAGAAGCAATGCGTGAGATATCTTCACGTCTTGAAGAGATGCCTGGTGAGGAGGGTTACCCTGCTTACCTATCCAGCCGTTTGGCAGAGTTCTACGAGCGCGCTGGCCGTGTTGAAACTCTTGAGGGTGAAGATGGTTCAGTTACAGTAATCGGTGCCGTGTCTCCACCTGGTGGTGACATTTCCGAGCCTGTCAGTCAAGGAACCCTTCGTATTGTGAAGGTTTTCTGGGGACTTGATGCACCTCTCGCAAGGCAGCGTCACTTCCCAGCAATCAACTGGCTAAATTCCTACTCTTTGTACCCACAGTCACTTGACCAGTGGTTCAAGGACAACATTGCGCCTGACTTCCCTGAGATTCGGACTGAAATCAGCGGTTTGCTTCAAATTGAAGCAGAGTTACAAGAGATTGTACAGTTGGTCGGTTCTGATGCTTTACCAGTTGACCAACAGTTGACTCTAGAAGTTGCACGAATGATTCGTGAATACTTCCTACAACAGAATGCATTCCATGAAATTGACTGTTTCACTGGTGTTGAACAGCAATACCACATGGCAAAGGCAATTTTGACATTCCAGAGAGAAGCCAAGATGGCGATTGAATCAGGTGGAATGCTTGAGGATGTTGTTAACGTTCCAGCCCGTAGTAATTTGATGCGCGCAAGATTTGAAGAAAATTATCTTGACCGAATTGAAGGCTTAGTTGCTGAAATGACAAAAGAAATTGCCGCTGCGGCGGAGGAGAATTAAGGGGGAATTTAGATGGCAGGAAAAGAATATCGTACTATTACAGACGTTAAGGGACCACTCGTGTTCCTGAACAAGACAGAGCCAGTCGCATTCGGAGAAATCGTTGAATTGCGTCTAAATGATGGCAGCATGAAGAACGGACAAGTTCTCGACACCAGCGATGATATGGTGGTTGTACAAGTTTTCGAAGGGACCGCAGGAGTTGATAGAACAACAGGCGTCAAGTTCCTTGGTGATGTTTTCAAACTACCAGTTAGCAAGGACCTAATTGGCAGAATTCTAGACGGTGCTGGCCGCCCTCGTGACGGCGGTCCAGAAATTATTGCTGACGGAAAAGCAGACATTATTGGTGCTGCAATCAATCCGTATGCACGTCAGAGTCCACACGACTTTATCCAGACTGGAATCAGCGCAATTGACTGCTGTACAACGCTTGTACGCGGACAGAAATTGCCTATCTTCAGCGCATCTGGTCTACCACACAACGACATCGCTCTGCAAATTGCTCGTCAAGCAAAGTTGACTGCAAGCGATGAAGAATTCATTGTCGTATTCTGTGCTATGGGAATTACTGCAGAAGAATACAATTTCTTCAGAAGCGATTTGGAGCGCACAGGCGCACTAGAAAACGCGGTTCTGTTCGTCAACCTAGCCGACGACCCAGCAGTTGAGCGACTTATCACACCAAGACTTGCTCTAACAGCTGCTGAATATCTCGCTTTCGAGCAAGATTATCACGTGCTAGTAATTTACACAGATGTTACCAACTACTGTGACGCACTACGTCAAATTGGAGCGGCTCGAGAAGAGGTTCCAGGACGCCGTGGTTATCCAGGTTACATGTACACTGACCTAGCAATGTTGTACGAACGTGCAGGACTAGTGAAGGGGAAGAAGGGGTCAATTACTCAATTCCCTATCCTTACCATGCCTGGTGACGATATTACCCACCCAATCCCTGACCTTTCAGGATATATTACTGAAGGCCAGATTGTGATTTCAAGAGAGTTGCATGGAAGTGGTATCTATCCACCAATCAACGTACTGCCAAGTTTGTCCCGCCTGATGGGTGGTACAATCGGTGAGAAGACCACACGTGAAGACCACAAGTCGGTTTCTGACCAGATGTATGCTGCATATGCACAAGGGCGCGAATTGCGCGGTCTTGTAGCGATTGTCGGTGAAGATGCACTAAATGAGCGTGACAAGCAATTGTTGGCGTTCTCAGGATTGTTTGAGGACAAGTTCCTGCGTCAAGGTCGATACGAAGACCGAAGCATCGATGAAACTCTTGACTTGTGCTGGGAACTGATGTCTACAATTGAGACAAAATACCTAGTCAGGCTTGATCAGCAATGGATTGACAAGTACCATCCAGATAGCAAGAAAGAGTAATTCTGGGAAATGAAAACTTAGGACGGATGTAAGGGGGGTTAGAACATGGCATTGGATATCAAACCAACGCGAAGCGAACTAATCAATCTGAAGCGTCGAATTAAACAGACAAAAAATGGTTACAATCTCTTGAAGTTGAAGCGAGACGGTCTGTTCTACGAATTCCGAGTACTTTTATCAGAGATGATTGAGGCTAAGCAAGCACTTGTTGTAACCTATATCGGAGCAAAGCAGGCAATTAATTTGGCAAGTTCAATTGAAGGTGGCCTAGCCGTCAAGAGTGCTGCAATAGCAGTAGCACAAAGCCCAGAGGTCGAGGTCATCCGCCACAACATCATGGGTGTCGTGGTTCCTAAAGTGGAGGGTAAGTACCTCTCACAATCTTTGCAAGAACGCGGTCTTGGACTAATAGGTGGTTCACCTTACTTGGATGAGGCAGCTGATTCGTATGGCACTCTGATTGAGAGCATTGTCAAAGCAGCAGAGATGGAATCTACTCTCAAGCGACTGCTTGTTGAGATTGAAGCAACCAAACGCCGTGTAAACGCTCTTGAGTTCAAGGTGATTCCTGAGATGCTAGAAGCACAGGCATTCATTCAACTCCGACTTGAAGAAATGGAAAGAGAGGAAACTTTCCGTCTCAAGCGATTCAAGAACAAGTGATTCGCTTCCAAGCATTCGGATTTTTGGAAACATTTCCACTCTTACAGAGTGGATTAATTGGTCAAGGGTTGATACGCCATGAGCCTTCCCCGTGTTGTGGAGGTAGTGCATGTCTGAGGATGAGGAGCAACTCAAACCACTCTTGCTTCAGAAGAAAGCATGGAACAGTCTTGAACTTCTTGAACATATTATTGACCGTCATTTCAGACGGTTGGGGGATGAACTAGGTCCCTTTCCATCTTGGCAGGTAACTCCTATTGAAGGAACTGCTAGCGAAGCAGTTGCGCAATTGGATGAACATTTACATGAGCATGGATGGAGAGCATTGCTTGATGTTGGTGAACCTTATGTTCTAACTCTCATTGACTTACCAAGTGACAGGCATCCCGAACAAACTCCCTTAGTACAAACATTATTTTGGGTATTAGCAACTCTGTTTAGCCTCACTCTTGGTGCGTCTTGGATAGCATATCAGGATAGCAGTGTAAATTGGTATGATACAGCAGTGTTGCAGTCTTCAGCGATTTATTTCTGTGCCCCGTTGATGGCCGCGATTGGAATCACTTCGGTTATCAGAAAGAATATTTTTCAGAAGCATGGGGTTGATATTGGCCACTTTCTTGTGGCGATTTCCCCAATCATGTTTGTCAGCTTTGTCAGCAAAGCAGTCATCATTTGGCCGTTTGGTTTATTTTTCTTCATGAATCAAAAATTCATGCAAACTGTTGCTTGGGCGAATCGGCGAGGTATGTTGATTTCCGGTGTTGTAACGCCGATGTGTTTCATCATATCAGGTCTAGTTTTTTCCGTTGTTGGAATTCTAATGACAGCAAATAATCCAGTTGATTTTGTTGGGATGCCGGCAATAATACAACTTAATTCAATCACTAATCTCATCGTTTCATTCTTCATTTCCCCCGAAGAAATAGCGGTTCGAACTGTTTGGTTACATCCGCTAGCATTAGCCGGCCAATCACTGATGATATTTGGTTGGATTCTATTATTGCCAATCCCTGGATTCCCCGGTTACCGATTGGTATGGGCGATTTTTGGCCGAGAAACGATGACCGATTCTGGCACTGAGTTTGCTCTTTATGGCTTATTTTTGTTTGCTGCGGTGATAATTTTACTCACATCAGGATATATGCCTTGGTTAATCGTAATTTCACTTGGAGTTTGGCGGATGTTTAGCGAACAATCGATCACTTCAGCCGGCCTAATTACTGATGATGTAACTGAATTAGGCAGTAGATATGGATTCCGCGTTTTCATCAGTGTCGCATTCGCTCTGATGCTCACCTTCCCTGGATTTGCAGCAGTTACACCTTACGAAAATTGGGAGGAAGGATTGGCCCTTGAATGGGTTGATGAACTAGAATTACAGGTTGACGAAGAATGGTCACACACACTTGATTTCGAGATGGTAGGGATTTCACAACGCTTCGTCCAAGTATCGGTTTGGGCTGACCCTCCAAGGCCGGATTGGAATCTAGCAATTGATTGCGGTTCTGAAAATATGGCGTTGCCAGCAACATGTGATGTTGGCAATGTTGATTTGCTAAATGATGGTGAAGCGACTCTTACAGCCTTAATCTCTAACAATAGCACGATGTTGTTGCCAACTGTGCTACAATTCATCATTGATGTAGGCTCAGAAAGGTCGGTAAAAACCATCACTTTAAATCCTGAAATAGCGATTTCACCAATTCAAGCACATTGGCAACTTGAGCCTACTTTTGATGGTCTCCTAGCCTGCACGAACCTCACTTTTAGTGGTGGTCAAATGACAGGAAATCTCTCAACACCAGTCCTTCTTTGGAGCGTCACGACTCCAACGGATGGGATTTTCACAACAGATAGCGAGCCTGAAATTTGTGTGAGCGGCCCCAATCACGGTAGAATGGTTCTCGAATCTGATGACTTTGGTCAGATTTTACCTCTATCATTCATCAGTGATGAAGGAGAAGAAACTCAATGGCCGCTGAGATTACAGAATCCAACCTACACTCTACCTATCCCCAACGAAGGTTGGATATTAGATGGCAAATCCGAGCAAACCCCGTCTTGGTTGTCAGCGGGAAGTCATGTGGCATGGGGTGAAGGCGACGACGTCTGCACCAATATTGCTCGGGAGCCAGGCCTAGTAGATGGCGAGGTAACTTGGAACGTAGAAACTAGGGATGAAGTGATTATCCCAGATGTTGATGGTGATAATCAGATGCATTTTATTCCGCCAATTGGAGGCGTAGTGTCCGCTTGTGATGGTGACATGATTCCACCTATGCGAGCGAACTTCACTACTGCTTCAGGGCCAAGCCTAGCATTACGGTTTGGAGAAGAAGTCACTTGGGCATGGGTTGACAGGCCACTGGCAAGTGGAGAATGGGAGTTTATCAATCTTGGAAACACCTCAATTGTAATTGTCACCATGAGTCATCATGGTCTAGACGATACAGACACAGGATGGACTGATTCATCTGGCGTGACAATTCCACCCGGAGCGTCAATACAACTAGATTTAACTCAGTCTTTCGACTCAAACGAGGTATTACAAGTTGCTTGGCTTTCTTTACATGAAGAATCAGGTGTTACTGATTCAATCCGGCTGAATTTCGGCTCATGGTGCCATTCTGGTGCTGATATTGACCAGACTGATGGCCAAGTCGAATGCATTAATTTGGAGGCTTGAACTTGCGAGTTGCAATACTTGGAGTCGGGGCAATTGGTTCCCTTTTTGCCGCCGCGTTTGCCAAAACAGATGTTGATTTAATTCTCTACTCACGAGGTTCACAGAGTGCTGCTTTAGCATCAACAGGCATAATTTTAACCACTATTGATGGCGATGTTGAGCACCATCAACCAGATCGCTGGGTAGTTTCAGATTTAGAAATAATTGAACCACTCTACAGTTGCGCAGATGTTGCTATCATCTGCGGCAAATCAAACTCAACACCGGCTTTAGCTGTCGCTGCAGATATACTGTTGCGACCGAATGGAATTGCGATTAGTGTGCAAAATGGGATGGGGCATGCGGAGAGGTTGGTTGCTCGGCTTGGTAAACACCGAGTGTTGGCTGGTTGCACAACCCATGCGGCTATGAGAAATGGTCCAGGTGAGGTGCAGTGGACTGGGCATGGTGCGGTACGACTTGCTTCTCTTGATGAATCAGACCTTACTCCTGATGACCGGAGAGTTGACGATTTGCTGAACTTATTGGATATTTCAGGGTTAAATCCCGAATGGGAATTTGATTGTGCTGAGATGCTTTGGCAGAAACTGTTGATAAATGTAGCAATCAATCCGTTGGCCTCAATTTGTGGGGTCAGAAATGGTGAGTTGTTGGCGCAGCCAGATTTGCATGAGCAAGCGCTTTCAGCAATGTTAGAAGCGTTTCAAGTAGCAACCGCAGAAGGAGTTGATATGTCCTTCTTTGATTGTGAACCTGAACTGAAAAGAGTGCTTGAGGCTACTGCTACTAACCGTTGTTCAATGTTGCAGGATGTAATGGCTGGAAAAGTTACAGAGATCGACTCGCTTTGTGGGGAGGTTGTAAGGCGGGGTGAGGAATTAGGAATTCCAACGCCGTTGAATCAACAGTTGTTGACGCTTGTCAAAGGAATTGAGCATTCAACAAAAACCGGGTGACTGGGGCGCTGCTCAGCCGCTACCCTCTAGTTCGTACTACTTTAATCAGTAGGCTGAATACCTATTTCAAAGGATATACAAGGGGATTCAGGCGGTTCTAATTCAATC
>CAUZNH010000009.1:0-12192 GCA_963581345.1 Candidatus Thalassarchaeaceae archaeon
CATTTCATCGTCTAAGAAATCTGTTAGGTCAAATTCGGTTTCCAATTTTGCCGCCGCAGCAATAACACTAGTAACTGTCAACATGACAACAAAAATTAGTGCAAATGCTTGAGTTTTTCTTTGTGTAATTACAACTTCTCGAGCTTTGATCTTTAATCCGTCCCAATGGCTTTTAGGTCTGAATTTTTGTGCGCTTTTCTCCATCAATACGTGCATTGAACCAACGACAATTGTTGAGGTGATGAATGCCGATACTACGCCAAAAGCCAATGCCAAACCAAAAGAACGAACCGGGGGTAAAGGAGATACTACATTTGACAGGAATGCTGCTACTGTTGTAATGACCGTTAACATGAGTGCGAGATACAACTCATTGAGCGCCAGTGCCCAAGCTTCAGGTGTATCGGCCCCCTCTGACCGTTTTTTCTCATAACTCCTCTGAAGGTGAATTGAATAATCAATACCAAGACCCAAAACAACTGGTGCTACTGCGACATGTAACACTGAAAATGTAGGGGTTATTGCTGCCAATGCCCCGTAAGTCCATACAATTGCCATTGAAAGAGCCGCTAGTGGGAAAAGGACCCCTCTTACTGAACGAAATGCAAATGCTAAGATTACCACGACTACGAGTAGAGCCCCGGCAATCAGCCAAACCAAATTGTCTATTGTGCCTTCATTAATATCATGACTAAGTACATCATCAGAGATTAATCCATAGGTCAAGTTTCCTTCTTCGCCCAATGTATCAAATTGTTGACGTAAAAGGTTGACCATCTTTTCCCTAGCCTCATCTTCAAGATCTGGTCTGATGTAAAGTACCCACAGATTACTTGAGGCAAAAGGTGTAGCATCTCCGGATGTTCTGTTCGAGTCAAGCCACATGCATGTTGTTGATTCAAATTGCAAATCCTTGTTGAGCAATGCATCCCTGCCAAAGCTTGCAATCATCAGTAATTCTTCATTTGAAGCCCCGTCAGAGCATGTTTGTCCTTCGTCTAAAGTTTCGTTAAGCAATTGTTCCCAAGAGGTTGCCTCACTCAATTTCGCTCCCGGTGATTTATCGTCAAGCCCTCGCTGAATGATATCTGGAATTGCAATATATTCGGAAATTACTGGACCATGAGACTCAGACCACGCTAATACCTCATCTAAATCTGATTGTTGCTGTACAAGTGACTCTATTGACAGAACATTGCTACTATCATCAACTTTAACATGAATAAAAAGAGGAATACGTTCCTTTCCGAATGCTTCTTCAATCCGTTTTTCGGTCTCATCATTTGGTCCATCTGGGGCAAATGCGTCTAAATCAGTATGAAATGAAGGTAAAGGGAAAAGAAATAACCCGAAAATAAGAGTAATTACTACAGCCGTAAAAAGAAGTGCTGGAGAGCCTTTCTCAAACACAGAAATCAGGAGTGAGGTACGGTCATCCGAAACACCCTCTTTCATAGCACGCCCACCCGCCACCCATTGATAAGTGAGAAGGCGACGAGGGGTAAACAACTGCTGGTTTTTTCCAAAGGTTCAAAGTGGAGCCGCAAGTCGCCGGAACGATAGACATGGCAATCAAGGTACTACTCAACGAGGGAAACGAACTCCGAATTCGGCTAATTGGTGAAAACCATACAGCATTACAACTATTCAGGGCACGATTAAATGAAAGCAAGGATGTTGAATACTCCAATTACTTTACTGGCCATCCAGGACTTGATGAACCAGAACTCTACTTAAGAGTCAAGAAAGGTAAGAATGCAATAAAAATTCTCAAGTCTATCAGTACTGACTTAGTATCTGAATTCTCCACGATTAAACTCTCTTGAGGCGAATTGTGAATGGACTCTGCCGGCATAGCCGCCAATTTAGGGCTTGACCAGTGGATTTGTGATGGCAGTGGTATTGGCGGGCTCATCAAAGTAAGAGTGGCTGACTTTCGTGTGACTGAAGAAGGGGCAATCCCTGCTCTTGACCCTAAAGGTCGTTTCACAGTTGCACGTGTCACTTTGGATAACTGGGAAACTAATCGCTTTGTTAATCGTCTAGCAAAACATCTGAAAATGTCTCGCAAGAGGATTTGGTTTTCTGGAACGAAAGATAAACGAGCCGTTACCACACAACTTTTCGTTATAGATGCACCAACAAGAAAGGTTTCCGAGGTTGAAATTGCTGATGTGCAAATTGAAATTTTAGGCCGCACACATCAAAAATTGTCAATGGGCGCTCATACAAGCAACAGATTCAGCATTACAGTAAGAGGCTGTGCAGATGAAAATGGGAATCCATTGGATGAAGAAGCCGCAATTCAAGAAGTTGAAAAAATTCACAGTGCACTTGTGGAAAAATTGGGGAAAGGTTTCTTTCCAAATTGGGTTGGACCTCAGAGATTTGGGTCGACCCGTCCGGTGACTCCCGTCGTTGGTAGACATGTGGTCAATGGCGAATGGGAAGATGCAGTGAATGCATATCTCGGAATGGAAGGACTAAACGAGCGAGATGAAGTTGCTAAATTTAGAAGTCATTGGAGAGAAAATCATGATGTTAAAGCTGGAATAGAAATGATTCCTAAACAATTAGGATATGAAAGAGATATTCTGTATTCATTAAAAAATAAACCTGATAATTGGATTCATGCCTTTAGAAAATTACCAAATAATCTACAATTAATGACCATCCATTCGCTTCAATCTCTTGCGTTTAATCATTTATTGGGTGAACGAATTCGCTCAGGAATTTCAATTTCAAAACCAGTTGTTGGCGATGTTGTTGGGCCAATGGATGGATCATCTAAAATTGATACGGGTAAATTAGCTACTGTCACTGAGGCTCTAATTGAAAGGATTACTAGAAATTGTGTGATGGGGCGTCTAGCAGTTTGTGGGACCCTTCTAGGGACAGAACCATCCAATTCAAGTGGTGAAATAGCAAAATTAGAACAAAAAATTCTGAAACAGTTAGAACTAGAATCTGTGACTTGGGTTATTGACGAAATTCCACGCTTGACTACACGTGGTACGAAACGCCCGCTAACAGGAAGTTATTCTGATTTGACATTTCAGGTTCAAACAGTTGTTGACTTATCTGAAAATAGTAGCCGGTGGGCCGATGGCCCAGGGGAAAATGATCGCTGGCATGAAGAAGGCGCATGTATAAATTTCAAGTTTAGCTTGCCACCTGGTACTTACGCCACAACATTGTTGCGGGAGTTCACTAGAGCACCTATACATCAATCGTGAATTCAATAATTGAATCGTTATTGACTAATTTGACTATTTGGCCAAGGCCTGTATAACCAAAATTAGAATTGAATCACATTAAGCGGCCCATTTCTAGAACTTCGATTTCACCGACACCAGTTAATGCACGGATTGCATCCTCAAAGTTGTCAACTGTTCCGTCACCTTCTTGGATGACGCAATAAGCTTCAACGAACATCATGCCAAATGCCAACGGCTTTGTTTCAACTGACTGCACTACGCCGACATCACTTTCCATTTTTGAAAGATTAGCAGCAATGTCATCTGCGCCTACTTCAGCATCAGGGGACACCATTATCTTGTATCTAATCGCAACATCACCCATTCAAATCACCTCAAGGTCCTTGGAATCCACAAGAAACGCAGATGTAAGGTATGCCTTGATTTCGACATTGTGCTGAACGGCCTACTGGCGCATTACATTTTGGACATGGAAATGAAGTGGAATCCCGCTCAACTAGAGGTTTACCTGAAGCGTTGCAGATGGTTGCTGTCTTTACCACTATCAATCACCGAATGAGCCGCCGACCGGCCACTCCCTTTTGATGGTTACCCATAGGGTTGGAATGTTACTCCGTCAAGAGTTCAAGTTTGAACTACTGACAACTTTCCCGTTCGTCCTGAACTTACAACTAATTCACCATGTGATCTGCGGCACCATCCATTGGAAATTCTGATGACATCCCCCGTTCTAACTTTGTCAACTTGGTCACCCCAAAGCACCAAACCAACAACTCCTGTTTCATCCCTACCGCAAGCGGCTGCAACAGGGCCTCGATAATTAGCCGAATTGACTTGTCGCCGAGGATATCTTCGTAACACTAACACTTCCAATTTGCCAACTTGTTGACCTGCATTAAGTTGATTAACTTTCATCAATTGTTTCTCTACTTCAGTCACGGAATTTTTTGTAACTGAATGGACATGACGTAGTATTGCTGCACGCCTCGCATTTCTTCTTTCATCATCGTTCACTTTTTGGCTCATTGTCTGGGTCATAATTCCATCAAACACCTTGCAGTAGTATAGGGTTGCGCAGAGGGTTGCCTGAAAGTGAAACTAAGGGGGCTACGCCCCCATCAATTGAAAGTGAAAGTTTTCAAATTTCCAATGCCTGGAAGATTATTTAGCCCGATGAACTGAAAATCCAATGGGGCCAGAATCATCCGATTCTTCGTCATCGGAGTGGATAATATATCCTTGATCTACCAACTCATTCTCTACAGCAAGCCTAATTGTTGTCTCACCTGCATCAATTTTATTGGCAGGTAACTTATTCTTACAAACGAGGTACACTTCGGATGATGAATTTCTACTAGCAATAGGAGAGTATCGCTTAACTTTCGAAAATCGGATTTTTGCAGCCCTCACAATTGCCTCAATTGCTCGCCCTTGAAACACCTTAGTAATAAATGAACCACCATTATTTAGTAAAGGAATTGCGAAATCCATCACCATGCAAACCAAATCAACTGAAATCGCTTCGTCCATTTCGTATTGCCCTGATAACTTAGGTGAAATATCAGAAACAATGGAATGTATTTGTTCTCCCTCAAGCATCTCAATAATCCTCTCTTGGGTACTCTCCTCAGTGATATCTCCAACAATTAATTCAACGCCTGTAATCGGCTCACAGGGCCTAATATCAATTCCAATCACACGACCGGTTTCACCCGTCAACTCAACAGATACTTGTGACCAACCACCTGGATGGCATCCAACATCAAGAACAATATCCCCTTCTCTGATTAGATTGAACTTTTCTTGACACTGAAGTAATTTGTATGCAGAACGTGAACGATACCCCGATGACTTCGCCTTTCGGCGCCAGTGGTCGCGGCGGTGCTCATTGTACCACCTCTTACTCATAGAAACCGCGCCGCCGGCGCGCCTATGTAAAGGAGACCCGTCCGACAACTATGCACAAGAATCACTTGATGGCCTTCCTAATGGCCACGACCTTGTTGATTCTACCATTCAACCACCAATTGACATCTGTAGGTGCTGAATCAACACCATGTGAAGGGCTTTCGTGTGCAAATAATTGGCCAGGTTCTGTTGACCAAGTTGTGGTGCTTAGAGAATCAACAGCAATTTGGTGTGTGGTCTGTGCAGAAGTTGACCCAGTAATATCTGACTTCATTGACGAGAGGCCAGACCAAATAACAAGAATTGCATTTCATCCAGATGATGGCATTGATTATCTCGGAAATCGACTATCTACTCAACAGTCTTGGAAGATGGGGCAGAATCCATTAGAAGCTGCTTATCCAACCATTTGGATGGGTGACCAGCAAGCAACTAGCGGCCTGATTAGTAGAAATATACTTCACAAGCAATTTCTCGCTTCTGCTGGTACAAGTCAACAAGAAATATCTGTTATCACCCATAATAGATCCATGTATGGAGATGTACAGGCCGACTATTGGTCGTTGGAAATTCTGAGTTACCTGCCGACAATGATGAATGGGACTTATACATTCATTATCTCAGAAGATATGGTTGAAATTGAAGACCCCGAATTATACAACGGTATCAAATTCCATGCTGGTGTTGCTAGAGCGGGAGCGGTTATCGATTCGGCAACAGGAGAAATAATTTTTTCAGAACCTGCAAACTCTTGGGTTTTGGGCAACATATCAAATCAATCTGGAGAACAGACATTCATCAACCTAACTTATCAATTCCCATACCATCAAGGATATATTTCAGATAACTCAAAATTGACTATTATTGCTGAGAACTCAATGGGACAAACAATCGCCGCTGCCACGACTCCAAAAGTTGTGGCACAGACTAATCCAACCTTCTCTTCAACAGCTAAAATCGGCTTGTCGCTGATGTTGGTTGGATTACTTCTAGCAAGCCCCTTGTTGAATGGTAAAAAAATGGCTAAAACCGAAATAAAAGAAAAGATAGCAGCGGAATCAGAGGAATAACTTGGGTTACCGCCCAAACACCGATATTTGAAAGTGGACCCAAATAAACTGTTTGTCTTCCTGCTTCAGAAGCAAGGCTTCGCTGCATTTATACCCTACCAGTGTACTATTTACACTAATGGACGGGAAAACCGGAACACCAGAGGAGCACGATACTGCACAGCTCCCAATGCGTGAGTGGCTTGTTGAGTACTACGTAGAGCGTGCACAGAAAGAAACCATACATTGCCTGACCATCTTGCGAGGGAGAAATGTAGAGGATGTACAGACTAGGCTGTATTCTGAACTTCGTGATGATTTCCCCCTAGAACTCAAACTTGAAGTCACTGTGACTCGAATGGTGACTATTGATATGGATACAGATGAAACACTTTTTGAAATGCAGGGAACATACCAACCTTGAGCCAGAAATCTCAGTTTGTTTAGTAAAATGGGATAATCAAGTTAGTTAAATTCTCATTAGAGATGTAATCTGATTTGCGTCGTGATTAAATCATGATGACTGCTCAGAAGCCTCATCAGAGACCACAGTCGCTGACAAAAAAGGTGATTACTTGACGCCCGAAGAAGCAGGAAATCTATTCGGCTACCTAGCATTAGCAGCAGGAATTACAGGAATTATTCTGATTGGATTCTTAATTGCTAGTAAAAAATCTGTACCTATTGCTGTGAAGATTGCTGAACTTCGCCTTGAACATAGCAGGGAAGCGCTATTTCTTGCAGGATTTGTTGCCTTATTCGCAATGATGGCAAGTTTGTATCTCTCAGATATTGCTCATTTCTTGCCCTGTAAATTGTGTTGGTATCAACGCATTATTATGTATCCAATGGCATTTCTCTTGATCTTTGGCGCATTTAGAAATGATTTCGAAATTAAGCCATACTGTTTAGCAATGGCTGGATTTGGTGCATTTATATCGATCTATCATTATCAACTACAAATGAATCCAGAACAGCATTCCCCCTTCTGTTCAGCCTTTGAATCATGTACGGTTCAATATCTCAATGTATTTGATTTCATGAGTATTCCACTGATGGCTCTTATGGGATTCATCTTCATCTTCTCTCTATTACTATTCGCTCAACCTGTAACAGAAGAAGTGTCTGATTCAGAAGAATGAAACCGATTCTTTTGATAACGATTATTCCCCACTTCAGTGGTTTGGGCAGTAACTTATCCCAGAAGGTATTCAGTTAGAATTCCAACTGCCATCGGAATGTGACGCTAGCAACAAATTGAATTGCATCATTGTCACAATATTTGCAACCAATAGAACAATGCAAATTGGGCAGATTGCTGGTGAATCATCAACCATTAGTAAATGCGTAATAGTCATCCATACTGAAACTAGTGTGGAAATACCACCTATTGTTCGACCCCATGATAGGAATCCAGCGGCCTTAGACCAAGTTGGTTCAAGGTGGATGGTTAATGCCAAGAATGCAAGGATGCTGAACATCAATACGAAAAATAAACCAAAGTCTAGGTTTGAAAATGGAATTGTATTCATTGACTGACTTGAAAGGGCTTGAGCACAACCACTCGAAGGTGCACAGAGTGTCGTGCTTCCAATGATTGATTGCCTTTGGATTACCCATACCCAAACAGATGCCAACATGCCACCAGAAATACTTGCAAGAGTTCCAACCAACATTCTTCTGCTAACTGGAGCTGAAACCAGTTCACTCATACCTAAAGTTGAGAATAATGGTTTTGTTGACTCCATTCGAGACATCGCCCCAAACAAAACTGTTAATGAACAGATCACTAACACAACTGAGGTTGACATTACCATCTTATTCACCTACCTGTGGTAACATGCTATAGAGAGCGTTACCGACTTCCTCACCGGGATGAGCGGCTTGATTCCAAGCCACAACCCCATCTGGTTGCACAATGACTACGAAGGGTGTTCCCTGTACTTTCCAAGGGTCCAAAGTTGATTGTGATAAGTCATCAAAATATGCCCAATCATGAGGTTCACCCGGGCGCGAAGAACAATCGGTATCCCCGCCTTTGCATTCAATAAGTGATGATTTTTCCTGGAAGGCAATTACTTCTTCTCTTGACGATGAATGTGAAGGTATGTCTAAACTTAGAGCGACACTAATGAAGGTCACTCTATCTCCAAATGCCCCTTGAAGATTGGTCATCGATGCTGCTTCTTCCCAACAGTAACCACAATCAGTATCCATAAACTGAATGAAGAACCATTTTGCTTCAGGGCTGGAATCTGCGTCCCAACTACTGTCTATTTCTTCATATAATTCAAAGTCAGCCCAATCCGTTGCGCCTAAATGATGAACTTCACCTTGGAGGTTAGGAGCTAAATCGCCCTCATTTGGGCCGATGGGTGGCAAATCGGTGAATAGTACCACTGCAAGTAGGATGAATGTGATTCCACCCGCAACCACAAATCCTGCAGTTATCCTCGCATCTCCATTCTCATCTGTTATCAGATTCCTATTACGTCTTAATTTATTCATCATCTATTCCAATCTCCTTCATAAGAATTTGAGCAGTGTACCTCACCGCCCCCTCTGAATCATATTTAGTGTCAAAACCAGCTGCACGCATGCGACTTGGGTCTAGCATCGCCTTTGGAACATCTCCAGCCCAGCCACGGTCTCCACCGGTGTATTCAATCGAAACTCCAGATAAACCTGATTCTTCAATCACAATTTCTGCAATTCTACTTACACTACAAGTATCATCACTTCCCAAATTATAGTAATTTATTGCGTCATCAGTATTGGTTACAAGGTGAATCATTGCCATCGCACAATCTCGTACTTCCATGTACGATTTTGCTTGTCTCCCATTTCCAAGCACTTCCAATCTGCTAGGATCTGCACGTAACTTGTGAATGAAATCAAAGATAACGCCGTGGGTACCTCTAGCACCGACGATATTTGCAAACCTGAAAAGCCACGCTTGAAGCCCAAAGGTCCCTACCCACGACGTAATTAGAGCCTCAGACCCAAGTTTACTCGCACCATAAAGCGAAATCGGGAAGAGTGGACCATAATCTTCTGGCGTCGGCATCACATCAGCCTCACCATAAACCACTGAAGAAGATGAAAAGGCGATTTTCTTTACACCACAAACTCTCATTGCTTCGAGCACATTGTAGGTAGCAACTGTACCTTGGTTTAGGTCGGTATCAGTGATAGTAGTTCCAAGACGAATGTCAGGGTTAGCAGCAAGATGGAAAACCATGTCAATGCCATCCATTGCAGATTTCACCGCGTCTAAATCCAACAAGTCACCTTCAATGACGGCTACATTATCTCCATGGTGAGAGAGAAATTCGCGGCGCCCGGATGAGAAGTTATCGTAGATGCTGACGCTGTGGCTAGATTGTAGAAGTAAATCAACCAGATGAGAGCCAACAAAACCCGCACCTCCAGTAACTAAACAGTGCATGATGGAGTGGCCGACATAGCAAGCCCACTTGACTATTGCGTGCGTCTGTAGAACAAGTTTTATCGTAATTCATGAATTTAATGAAACTGGTTTTGAACGATTCACTTTCAGCAATTTTCCCTTAGGGAACCTGACTCTTCACTTTCATTATTTAGCCAGCCCTCTGCGATAATATGGTGGACCCTGGCTTCTCAGGGCTAGTTCTCGGCACCGAATCAGGATTCGTAAAACCATGAAGTGAAAGTGTCAAGGAGTTGAAAAACAAATGAGTAAAAAAAATACAAAACAAATAGCCCAGAATGAGAACGAAGATAATGAAGAACCACAGACTCTGTTGGTTGGATATGTGAGAAAAAGCAACGCTGGAGGCGCCCTAAAAGTGTCTATCAACAGTAGCGCCTTTTCTGACTGCTCAACTTACAGCACTTCTGACGGACAGCAATATGTCCCTCTAATCATTAATTTGAATGCTCTACTAAGAGTGTTAGATGGTGAGCGTGCTGTGACCACAGTCAGTCAGTTCATTGAACAATAATCACCCTCAAAATGAAGCGTGACATCTCAAACTCTGGCTTTAGTCAGTAGTTTTCGAACAAGTAAATGCCCTCGTGTCGGGGCGACTGCAAAGATCACCCCGGCACTCTATTTTCTATAATTAATTGATGATGACGGATAAACGGCTAAATACGGCGCGGTGAGCGGATATAATAAGATGGGAGAAAATACCGTCCTAGGCCCCGTCATTGTGGGAATGCCTCTATACAACGAAGAAGAAACCGTTGGTAGTGTTGTTCTACAATCCCTCTCACATGCAGATGAAGTGCTTTGCGTTGATGATGGTTCATCGGATTCTTCCGCCCGCATCGCTCACAATGTTGGTGCAACTGTTAAAAGTCACCGAGCTAACAAAGGCTACGGGGCTGCATTAAAGTCAATTTTTCAGTATGCCTTAGAGAAAGATGCGAGTGCTTTAGTAATCCTTGACAGTGATGGGCAGCATGACCCAAACGATATTCCGGTTTTGTTAGAACCAATTCTATCAGGAGATGCAGATTTCGTCATCGGTTCAAGATTTGTTGAAGGAGGCTCAGGAGATGATATGCCTGCATATAGAAAGTTGGGCGTCAAGGTGATAACTGCAGCGTCTAATCTGACTAGTGATTTATCCATCAAAGATACTCAAAGTGGATTTAGAGCGTTTTCACGTAACGCATTGGATAGAATTAAGTTAGCTCAAAATGGTATGGAATCAACATTAGAGATGCTTGAACAATGCAACGAATATGGCTTGGCAGTTAAAGAAGTCCCAACAATTATTCGCTACGATGTACCTAAAGGTTCTAGATTCACAGCAATGAGCCATGGATTCACGGTGCTATCTTACGCATTAATTTCACTATCTCAGAAAAAACCGTTCCTAGCATTTGGATTACCCGGCGCTGGACTAGTCACCTTAGGGTCGGCAATCGGTATGAGGGCCCTCAATCGAGTGAATGATTTCACTGGAGGGACAATTGACCTGAACCTAACAGTAGGACCTGGTTTAACTGCAGCTTGGATTTCAATGCTCGGAATTAGTTTGATATTTACTGGATTAGTTCTCCAAGGAACTCGCGGCATTATGAAGCGGTTGATTGTCCGGAACTTCGGATTGGATTAAGCCATCCTTCAACTAACCCTCAATATCATCTTGAGGCGAATTATTGATGTGGACGAGGCAACACGGATGTGCAATGGTAGAGGAGGAAGCGAGTTCGAATACCGGCTTTGACCTGCGCGAGAGGCTCTCATCATTGAAACAACATCCGGCTTTAGTCACTTACCTAAATATCAGCGACCAGTTTCGTGACCGAGCAACACAGATAGGTGACTGGACTCATTCATTCATTGATGGCCAAGCGAGACGATTCTATCGGACGATATTTCGATCACCTGGACCAATTGTTATCGTAATGATTCTCCTGACCTTACTCGTAGGTAAAGATGCCATGGATTTTGGCCAACAAATCAATGGAGATCTCGAAATATATCTCCCAGATGGGGCTGATTCCACCGAATTACTACTTGATGTCAGAGAACAATGGTCAACAGACATTGTATTACTGTATATTCATACTGATAACGCAATAGATGATGAATCTAGACGTGGAAGTGAAAATATCACAGATGTCGCTATTCTTCAACAGATTAGTTTCCTTGAAGGCGACGACGACAATAAAGAAATGGGGCGATACGCTAGAGGGATTGATTGGAATAAAGACGACCGAGGGACCGAAGACGGAGTAGTATGGATTCTAAGTGCTTCACAACTTATCAAGGAAGGGAACTCTGCACCTAGTCGCTTTACTTGCGCAGTAGAAAAATATGGTCTTCCAATCTTAACCTCATCTGAGTGCCAAATCACCAGTCAAGACCCACGTGACACATACGTCATTCCTACCAATCAGGACCAAGTTAACAATACAGTTGAGAATCTTGGAGCAGCTCTAGAGAACCTCGTTGTTGATTCAAATGGAGATGGGATATGGGACACGGCTGTTGTGGTAATGGGAATTCGTTTTGAGATGGA